>NZ_JAMYOE010000012.1:0-132953 GCF_040319695.1 Mesorhizobium sp. M0898
CACCGCTGCAGCGCTCTGATGTAGCGGCATGGATCCTGGGATCTGCGCCGCGTCGCTTCGCTCCTTGCTTCGCCCCAGGATGACGAAACGACGGGCGCCTCGGCCAATCTCCAAAGTGTACGATCCGCCGGCGCAAAAACCGTCCAAATGTCAACCTTCCGCGCCCGGGAACCTAATGCACCGCAGCGTACATGATCTTCTCCTCCGTCGCCTCGGCAGGCGAGAACTCCTCGACGATGCGGCCTTGCCGGCAGACCAGGATGCGGTCGGACAGGTTCATGATCTCCGGCAGGTAGGACGAGATGACGACGACGGCCAGGCCCTCGTCGGCCAGGCGGTTGATGATCTGGTGGATCTCGGCGATGGCGCCGACATCGACGCCGCGCGTCGGCTCGTCGAAGATGACGATGCGCGGCTTCTGCACCAGCCCCTTGCCGATCACCACCTTCTGCTGGTTGCCTCCGGAAAGCTCGACCACGCGCGCATTATCGTTGATCGCCTTGACGTTCAGCGTCCTGGTCCATTCGGCAGACAGCGCCCGCATCTCCTGCGCGTTGATTACCCAGCCCTTTTCCCGCCCCGCCGCCAAAAAGCCACCGAACAGGTTCTCGGCGACGTCCATCGTCTCGAAAATCCCCTCGCTCTTGCGGTCTTCGGTGACGTAGACGATGCCGTCCGCCACCGCCTCGCTCGGCACGAGATAGCGCACCGGCCGGTCGTCCAGCTCGATGGTGCCGCCGCGCAGGAAGTCGCGCTTGTAGATGCCGGAGACGATCTTGAATGTCTCGGTGCGGCCCGAGCCGATCAGCCCGAACACGCCGGTGATCTGGCCCTCGAAGATCGAGAAGGAATTGTTGCGCACGACATTGCTCATCGAGATGTCCTGTACCGACAGCACCTTCCTGCCGGCCCTGCGCAGCCTGGCCTCGTCGCGCTGGCTGTAGAGCTGTCCCGACAGCGTGCGCCCGACCATGGCGGCGACGATCCTGTCGCGATCGAAAGCGGCGGTATCGTCGGTGATCACCAGCTCGCCGTCGCGCAGGATGGTGATGCGGTCGGCGATATCAAGCGCCTCTTCGAGCGCATGGCTGATGAAGACGATCGACACACCCCTTCCCTTGAGCCGGCGGATCAGTGCGAAGAAGTGCCGCTTCTCCTCAGGCGTCAGCGTCGCCGTCGGCTCGTCGAAGATGATGATCTCGGCATTGTGGTGGACGGCGCGTGCAATTTCGACCATCTGCCGCTTGGCGGCGCCCAGCGTCGCTACCATGGCATTGGGGTCGACGGGAAAATTCAGCGACTGCAGGAACTGCTGCGCCGAGATGTAGGTGCCGCGCAGCCGGTTGAGAAAGCTCTCGGTGCCGAGATAGAGGTTCTGCGCCACCGTCATCGACGGCACCAGGCTGGTTTCCTGGAACACCATGGCGATGCCGGCTTCAAGTGCCGCATGCGGCGAGGCGTAGGCGATCTCCTGCCCCCTGTGGAACATCTTTCCCGATGTCGCATCGACGACGCCGGCGATGATTTTGGTCAGCGTTGATTTTCCCGCACCGTTCTCGCCGAGCAGCGCGTGGATCTCGCCCTTGCGCAGCTCGAAGCTGACATTCTTCACCGCGGGCACGCCGCGATAGGTCTTGGTCACGTTCTCCAGGCGGACGATCGGTTCCATCAGCGATGCCCTCCTGGAGCCAGGTCGATAGCCAGCAGGCAATCGCCGCCTTTCGAGGCAATGAACAGGCGACCGTCTGTCTCCGCCACGCTGCAGATGCCGTGGCGCGTGCCGTTGGCGCGGCTGTGCAGGCTGAATTGCGGTCGCATCTCCCGATCGAGCCTGACCACCAGCCCGTAGGAGCGGCTCGGCGACCACGGCTTGTGGATGCCCATGGTGCGGATGCCGCCGCATTGCAGCGGCTCGAGGAAGCTGCGGTTGGAGGCGAGTGCCGGCGCGATCCAGTGTTGCGGCGACACTTGCGCCAGCATGTCGTTCCGATAGTGCGTTTCCTGCAGCACGAATTCGATAAGACGGTTCCGGGGCGCAAACAGCGCCAGCCAGGCACCGCCATCGGCGGCGGGCGATAGCCGCGCGGGATAGCCGGGCAGATGCGCCAGCACCGTCGAGCGGCTGCCTGTCGCGCCGTCGAAGCGGACGAGTTGGTGCCGCCAACTCTCGCCGACCAACACGTCCTTGCCGGTTGGATGCAGCCCATAGGGAAAGGCGATGCCACCGGCGAGCTTGCGGAATTCGCTGCCTGCCGGATCGCGCTTCCACAGCGAACCCGACGCACCCTTCTTCATCAGATCGGCGGCCCATTCCGACGGCGCGTGTTCGGCCGAGCCATTGGCCAGCCAAAGCGTGCCATCTTCTGCGTAGGCGAGTGCTGTTATGCAGCGGATCTCGGCCGGCAGGGCGGCCTCCTTGCCTGCAATCAGCAGCCTGCCGCTTTCGAGCCCGACCGTCAGTTCGCCGGCGGGCGAGCGCGCGAGCGCTGTGGCCACGGCCGGAAATGTCTCGACCAGAACAGGCGCGCCACCGGCGGCGAGCGCGTAGAGGGCATTGCCGCTGGACGCCAGCAGCCGGCCGTCGGCGACCAGCAGATTGTCGGGCTCGGGCAGTTCGGCGAAGGCCGCAACATCGTCCAGCAGCGTGTTCGGCCTGAAGGCGCCATCAAGCGGCGGGATGGTCACTGCCTTGCCGCGGAAGATGTCGAGGATCGGGTCCAGCATCATGGCTTGGCACCCCAGTAGGAAGCGGGGCTGGTCCAGTTCGGGTCGGCGCCGGCAATCCTGTAGCGGCCGATCCGGTTGTTGAGGATGCCGCCGACGAACAGAAAACCCTTATGCTCGCGCATCGAAGTCACCATCGGATGCGCGGCGCCCGACAGGTCGCCCATCGCCTCGACGATGCCGCCGTTCTCGTTGAATTTCACCACGCCACCGGTGTTGATGTTGGGAAAAAGCCATTCGTCCTGCGGCAGCCGGCGCGTCATGCGCTTGCGCATGTCGGGATGGCGCAGCGACAGGTCGAAGCTCGGCGTGCGCATGCCGAGCCAGGCCATCCAGTAATTGCCGTCTGACGCTCGGTTGATGTTGTCGGGGTAGCCAGGCATGTCGCGGATGACGCATTCGGCAACGCCCGCCTTCGGCCCTTCCAGCCAGTAGCGGTGCACGCGGCAGGCCCAGCTCTCGGCGAAGAACAGCGACTTGCCGTCATGCGCCATGCAGACGCCGTTGGTGTAACGGTAGCCGTCGAGCAATGTCTTGGTCGAACCGTCCGTCGGATCACAGACGAGCAGCCGCCCGGTGGCGCGGTTCTCGATCGAATCCAGCGCCCAGTCGTGCGCGTCATAGCGCTTGGTGGAATCGGTGAAGTAGATGCGGCCGTCCGGCGCGATGTCGCAATCATTGGGGTCGCGCAACCGCGCATCGTCGACGATCGAGGTCCAGGAGCGCGACGTTTCCGCCGAAAGCCGCTTCACCTCGCGCTGCGGCGAGACCGAATAGAGGCCCATCGCGCCGACACAGCTGATCAGATTGCCTGTCTTGTCGAAGGCCAGGCCGAGCGGAAAGCCGCCAATATGCGCAAAGACCTCCGAACGTTTGTAGTCCGGCGCGAAGAAGCGGACGATCTCGCCATGCCTGGTGCCGCAATAGAGATTGTCGTCGCGGTCGAGGATGACGTCTTCCGGCCCTTCCAGCTCGCCGAGCCCGATATGGTCGGCCTCCGACAATCGGTTGTCGAGCTCGTAAGGCGTGCCGGAACCCGGTGCGGCCGACTGCGTTGCGCCCATTTTCAGATAGACCGGTGCGACATAGACCTCGTCCAGCACCTTGTGGCGGTTCTTCAGCCAGCGAATGTCGATGGTGACGGCGACGGCCAGCATGATGCCCAGCACCATCTGGTTAGTGCCGGTGCCATAGCCCAGCCGGATCAGGCCGTTGGTCATCGTCAGCACGATGATCGCGCCCATCAGCCCCTTGATCACCGAACCGCGGCCGCCGCCCAGGCTGACGCCGCCGACGACCGCCGCTGTCAGTGCCATGACCTCGAGGTTGAGGCCTGTGCCCGGCCCTGCCCCGCTCAGCCGGCAGGCGATGAGGAAGCCGCCGAGCGAGGCGCAGAAGCCGGAGAACACATAGGTCATGAACACGGTGCGGCGTACGCGGATACCGGCATTGTGAGCCGATCGCCGCGACCCGCCCACCGCCTGCACATGCCAGCCGGGCCGCGAGCGCGTCAGCGCGACATGCGTAATAATCGCCAGGATAATCGCCGCCCACACCGCGACCGACAGGCCCCAGAAGGTATCGTCGCCGATGAAGTCCAGCACATCCGATGTGGCATCGGAAAGCTGGACGTCGGCCGCATAGGTGGTGACCAGTATGTCGAACAGCGCCCGCCCGAAGATGAAGGTGACCAGTGTCGTCAGGAAAGCGCGCAGCCTGAAATAGCCGATCAGGTAACCGTTGATCGCGCCGAACAGCAGGCCGGTGGCGATCGAGGCGGCCAGCGCCAGCCACACCGATTGTTCGAGGATGAAGAAGACGAAGACGGCGGAAAAGCAGGACAGCGCGAAGATCGAGCCGACCGAAAGGTCGATGCCGCCGCCAAGCATGACCACCGTCATGCCGGTGACGACCAGCGAGAACTCGCCGAGCTGGCGGGTCGATTCCTGCAGCGACATCGGCTTGAAGAAGCCGGGAATGATCGAACCGAACACGCCGAGCGTCGCCACCAGCGCCAGGAACGGAATGGCGTTGTCGGTCCAGCGTTTGCTCAATATCTCGCCGACGAGATGGTCGGGCACGAGATTGTAGCGCCAGGACTGGAGGCGTTCGCGAAAAGACATCGGATGCTGCTATTCGAGAGGAAAGGGAAAAAGGGGCCGGGCAGAACAATCGCCTCAGGTTTGCGCTGCCCCTCGCCCTTACCCTCTCCCCGTGTAGAGACGGGGAGAGGGGGTCGCCAGCGTTGGAGCGTATCCCTTCTCCCCGTCACTATACGGGGAGAAGGTGCCGGCAGGCGGATGAGGGGCAGCGCCAAGCTCAGGAAAGCCGGCCTACTTGGCCGCAGCTTGGGCTTGCAGTGCTTTCAAGTCCCAGCAGCTGTCCGGCTTGAGGTCGGCCTTGGTCGTCGCCTTCTCCAGCGTGTAGATGTAGGTGTGCGAGGTGCCGGCCGGCTGGCCGCTCTGCAACAGGAATTTTATGACGGCGTTCATGTCGCCCGACTGGCGGGCAAGATCGGTCATCACCACCGCGCCATAAGTGCCGTCCTGCAGCTTGTCGCAGTCGGCGGTCTTTTCGCCACCGCCGGTGGTGACCAGAAAGACTTTGCCCTCGAGCTTGGCATCGCGGATCGCAGCCGATGCGCCGGTCGCGTCGCCGTCCCAGAAATCGATGATGGCGCAGATGTCGGGGTTCTGCTGCAGCATCGTCGTCGTCACGTTGCGCGAGGTCGTCGCATCCCAGTTGGAGTCCGGCTTGGCCACGACCTTGAAGTCGGGGTTCTTGTCCAGCACCTTCATGATGCCGGCATACTGGTAGAGGCTCGATGAGTTGGCCTGGTCGCCCTGCACCAGCCCGATCTTCTTGGAGGAGTTCGGCCCACAACCCTTGATCGCCGCTTCGGCTTCCAGCTGGCCGAGGCGATCCCAGTCGCTGCCGACAAAGGCATCGGCCGGGAAGTTCGCCGGATTGTCGACCAAAAGCACATAGGTGCCGGCCGCCTGCGCCTTCTTCATCAGCTTGGCATAGGAATTGAGGTCCGGCGAATGGATGATCAGCACGTCCGGCCTGGCGTCCGACGAGATTGCGTCGGTTATCGCCTGCGCGCCGGCATCGACCACCCAGTTCGGGTCACGCGTCTCGAACACGCCACCCCAGGCCTCGACCTCCGTCTTCAGGTAATGCGCCCAGCCCTGTGCCAGGTCGAAGCCCATCGCCATCGGCACCAGCATCACACGCTTGCCCTTGAGCGCTTGCGAATAGGCGGCCGGACCCGGATCTTCTGCAGCGAAGCCCGGCGCCACGAAGGCGGAGACGGCAAGCGCTGCCGCGGCAGCCATAAATGTCCTGATGATTTTCATGTCACATCCTCTGGTTTGGTATGTCGTTCGCGGCCGGCCCCAACCGTTCGCGTCAGTTTAAATGTCGCCTTGCTGCGCGGTCTGCTCGTCGCGCGGATTGATGAACCCGTCGACGATGATCGCCGCCAGCAGGATCGCGGCCTTGATCAGGTTCTGATAGAGCAGCGGAATGTCGATGATGGTCATGGCGTTGAGCAGGATGCCGATCAGCGCGGCACCCACCAGCACGTTGCGCACCCCGCCCCGCCCGCCAGACAGACCGATGCCGCCGATCACCGCAACCAGCACGATGTCGTAGAGCAGCGTGGAATTGACGATGCGGGTGTTGATCGAATGCAGGCTGGCCGCAGTGAGCAGGCCGGCAACCAGCGAGACCAGGGCCGACAGCACGTAGCGCAGCACCAGCATCGGGCGCACTGGAATGCCGATATTGCGCGCCGCGACCGGGTTGTCGCCGGCGAAATAGACGTAGCGGCCCCATTTGGTGTAGCGCAGGAACAGGAAGAAGGCGAAAGCCAGCCCGGCGAAGACAAACACCTCGACCGGGATGTCGAGGAAACGCAGCCCGCCCAGAAGCTCGACCCAATGGCCGGGCGGCACCGGCACGGCGTCCTGCGTGATCAATTGTGAACGCACATAGCCGAAGACGAAGGACGCGGTCGCCAGCGTCACGAAGATCGCCGGGACCTCGGCGTAGGCGACCAGGATTCCGTTCAACAGCCCGATGGCGAGAACGCCGGCGAGCACATAGGCGAAGGCCAGCCCGTCGGGCATCCCCGAATTCAGCAGTTGCAGATACCACGCGACCGACATCGCCATGATCGCCACCGCCGAGAGATCGATGCCCCTGCCGATGATAACGACCGCCATGCCGAGCGCCAATATGCCCAGCACCGAGACCGAGCGCACGATGGCAACGAGATTGTTCGAATTGATAAACCCGGGCAGTCCGATGGCGGCGGCAATGAACAGCACAACCGCGATGGCAAAGACAATGCCCTCTTGGTTCAGGCTTCTCCAGTTTAGCCAGCCGGTCGCGTTCATTGCCCGCTTTCACCCGCGATGGCTACGCCCTGCTCCCTCTGCGGCCATCGGAACGAAAGCTAATCGGCTCAAGACCAATTCGTCAAATGAATCCGCGCATTGCAGGCCGGCTTGCGAGGAAATTCCGCGCTTGGATGCACCGATTGGCGAGGCTGGCGCAATGCCGGGAACTCAAGCTGTTTTGCAATTGATCGCGCCGATCGAAGCGCCGGCAAAGGTTTGCTCCGGAACGAGCGAAGCAGGCATAATTTATGTCCGCGATTGCCGCTGGATTCCTGCGTCAAATCCGCAAAACATGGCCCGAGACCTCGGCGCCGGCAGCCTTCGGCAATGCCAGGAAGCGACACGAGGCGACGAGCCCGATTGCGCCGATCGCCACGAAGGCAAGTCGGAAGTCGACGAGATCGAGCGCCGCAGCGCCCCTGGCGATCTGCGACAGGTTGAGCAGTGCCGCGGCGACCGCTACGCCGAACAGCATCGCCATCTGCTGCAGCATGCTGGACAACGTCGCCGCCGAGCTGCGCTGCGGTGAGGCCACATCGGCGAAGGCCAGTGTGTTGAGCGCGGTGAACTGCATCGAGCGCGAAAGGCCGGCGATCAGCATCAGCACCACCACCAACGCTTGCGGCGTCTGCGGCGAAAGCGCCGCGCAGGCCATGATCGATAAAGAGGCGATCACCCCGTTGACGATCAGCACCGAACGGAAGCCGAAGCGCCTCAGCATCGGCGTCGTCACCGCCTTCATGCCGAGATTGCCGAGGAAATAGGCCAGGATCATCATGCCCGCATCGACCGGGCTCAGGCCGAAGCCGACCTGGAACAAAAGCGGCAGCAGGAATGGAGTGGCGTTGATGGCGATGCGGAAGATCGTGCCGGCCGAAAGCGTCGAGATGGCAAAGGTCTGCACCTTGAAAGCTGTGAGGTCGAGCAGCGGATGGTTGGCGCGTTGCAGATGCCGCACCGCCAGCCAGCCGACCAAAATGCCCGTGCCGAGCAGTGCCACGGTCGGCAACACACCCTCTTCCGGATGCGCGATGCGCTCGAGGCCATAGAGCATCGCGGCGAGCCCCACCGAGGTCAGCAGGAAGCCCGGCCAGTCGAGCGGCTTGGCTCCGGCTTCGCGGTCGCCGGGAATGAAGCGGGCGACCAGTGCCAAACCGGCAACGCCAAGCGGGATGTTGATGAAGAAATTCCAGTGCCAGGAGAGATAAGTGGTGATGAAGCCGCCAAGCACCGGCCCGACCACCGGCGCAAACAGCGCCGGCCAGGTGATCAGCGCCGTGGCGTTGAGAAGCTCGGATTTCGGCGCGTTGCGCAATACCAGGATGCGGCCGACCGGCGTCATCAGCGCGCTGCCCAGGCCCTGAACCGCGCGTGCGGCGACGAACTCGGCCAAGTTCTGTGAGATGCCGCAAACGAGCGAGGCCAGCGTGAACAGGGCGATCGCCACGAGGAAGATGTTGCGCGCGCCAAAACGGTCGGCAAGCCAGCCGGACAGCGGCACGAACACCGCCATGGTCAGCATATAAACGGTGATGCCGATGCTCATCGCCACCGCCGGCACGCCGAAGGATTCTCCCATCTGCGGCAGCGAGGTCGAGATGATGGTCGAATCCAGAAGCTGCATGAAAAAGGCGACGGCGACGATCAGCGCCACCCGCCGAGCTTGCCGCGCCGCCGGCGCGGTTTCGGGCAAGGCTTTGTTTTCGGGAATGGCGGTCATGCACAGAACTGTCCGAAGGGGAATTTTCACCCGCTCCATCGGCAACCGCACAATTATCCGGCAAACCGATGACCCACCGGTTTCAACAGTATCTGGCCGGTGCCGTCCAGACCTGGTCCAACAAACTTTCGTGTGGCATCGCAGCCGGCCATGCGATGACCCGGCGCTGGCGCCGAACCGGCCTTTTACGATCCGCGATGACGCTTCGTGCCGCTGCCGGGGCGTCTCATGCGGCTTCGATCTTCTCCAGGAACAGGCTGAGCTGGTCCGGGTCCATGTGCACGACGTGCCTGTCTTCGGGATAGGCCAGGCTGTTCACATCGGCGACATATTCGGAGAAGGCAGCGATTCGTTCGGCCTGCAGGCGATCGTATTCGGCGGCGAAATTGCGATAGACCTTGGAATGGCGCGGCATGTGGCCACGGTTCTGGCCGAGGATGTCGTCGGCGAACAGATACTGCGCGTCACAGCCGGTGCCCGCTCCCATCGACAGCATGATCAGCGACGTGCGTTCCGAAATCGCCTTGGCCACCTCGACCGGCACCACCTCGATCTCGGCGCCGATCGCGCCGGCGGCCTCCAGTTGCTTCACCGCCTCGAACACCTGCATGGCGGTATCGGCGGTCTTGCCGACAGCCTTGAAGCCGCCCGTCCAGGTGGCGCGTGACGGGATGAGGCCGACATGGCCGATCACCGGAATGGCATCGTCGGCCATCCGCTTGATGGTGGCGTACCCGGCGCTGCAATAGACCGCATCGGCGCTGGCCTTGTAGAGCCGGAACGCCCAGCGGACGAAATCATCGGCGGTGCCGATTTCGAAGAAATTCTCGCCCGGCATGGTGAACAGGCTGGGTGCCGCATCGCGGTATTGCGGATTGAGTACCAGCTCCGGCGGCACCGAGACGATATCGACGCCGGCGCGTTCGGCGGCCTCGGCCTCGTCCATCGTCAGCACGCGCAGCATCGTCAGCTGCCGCTTGCCCTTCATGGCACGCAGGTCTGCGACGGTCGGTCTTTTCCGGCTCATGGATTTTGGTCCCCTTTGCTACGTGACAGAAGGCCGGTCAGGCGATCTGGATCATCACCTTGCCAGCTTCGACCTTGACTGGATAGGTCGCGAGATTGACGCAAACGGGAGCGCCCTTCGCCTGCCCGGTCTTATAATTGAAGCGGCCATTGTGCTTGGGGCATTCGATGATGTCGTCCATCACAAGCCCATCGGCCAGATGCGCCTTCTCATGCGTACAAAACCCATCGGTGGCGAAGAATTCATCGTCCGGCGAACGGTAGATCGCGAAGGTGCGGCCGCCATGGTCGAAGCGGATGACATCTTCCTCTTCGACATCGTCCACGGCGCACGCTTCGACCCAATCGGCCATCTCTATCTCTCCTGAAATTTCTGCGTTGCGCTTGTGCGCAGTACCTACTCAGCCGCTGCCGACATGTTCACCTCGTGGAATTCGCCACGATAGGGCCGTGCGGTTGGCGGCAGTTCGCGCTTGAGGAAATAATCCTCGTATTTGAGCTGCCTGAGCAGGACAGGCCAGACCTCGCGATAGGCATGCCATATCGACGGGTTCGGCTCCGGCAGATCGTGCTTGATCAATTCATGCAGCCTGGGCAGCGCGTGATAGGGCACCATCGGAAACATGTGGTGCTCGACGTGGTAGTTCATGTTCCAGTAGATGAACCGGCTGATCGGGTTCATGTACACGGTACGGGTGTTGAGCCGGTGATCGACGACGTTGTCGGCCAGACCGATGTGCTGCAGCAGGCCGGTCATCACCATGTGCCAGGTGCCGTAAAGGCGCGGCACGCCGATGAGCACCACCGGCACCCACGACTGCATGAAAAGGGCGAGTGCTATTGTGGCGATGTAGATGGCAATATGCCAGCGCGCCGCGATGACGGCCTTGTGCTGTTCCATCTCGGGAACGTAGCTTTTCTCGTCGGGCGTCAGCTTGCCGAACGCCTGGCGTACCAGTGCCGGAAGCGAATAGCGAAAATCGAGGATGCCGGTGAAAGCCAGCGCCGCACGCAAAAGGTCCGGCGGGCGCATCACGGCGATCTCGGCGTCGCGGCCGACGATGATGGTATCGGTGTGGTGACGGGCATGGCTCCAGCGCCAGGTCACCGGGTTGCGCATCAGCATGAAGCTGGCGATCTGGTAGACGACATCGTTCATCCAG
This sequence comes from Mesorhizobium sp. M0898, assembly GCF_040319695.1. NCBI lineage: Bacteria > Pseudomonadati > Pseudomonadota > Alphaproteobacteria > Hyphomicrobiales > Phyllobacteriaceae > Mesorhizobium > Mesorhizobium sp. M0898. Next base: position 11,040 of record NZ_JAMYOE010000012.1, read on the forward strand.
CGCGTGCGGAAGGCAGTGCCATGGCCGCATTCGTGCCAGCGCGAGTCGCTGGACGAGCCGTAGAGCACGCCGTAGACGAAGAAGAACGGCACGCACCACCAGGTACCCCAGAAATAGATGGCGCCGGCGGCGGAGCCGAGGATGGCGACGATCCAGATGATCGTGTCGCGGATCGCCGGACCGTCTGAGCGCTGCATCAACTCCTTGATCGCCTTGCGGGGGACATCCGTGTGGTACCACTCCGCCGAGGCCAGTCCCGTCTCGATCGCCCTGCGCGTGCTTTCGCCGACCAGGCTGTAATCGCGCTTTACCGTGCCAGCCATTGTGACCTCCAATTCCCGATCGGCCGCGAACCCTCCCCGCTCCGGCCGGAACCAGCCTCCCAACTGGTGTCCCGTATCGTCTTCGCCATTATCACGACCTGCCTCCAAGAACAGGAAAACGGCCCGACGGCTGCGGATAATCCTGCTGCGGCTGCCTGGCGATTGCAGCGATCCGGCTTTCGGCGGCGGCGATCTCGCCGGCGCCGTCGAGGACCCGGAACGCCGCATCGTAGGAGCGGCTCTCGCCATGCTCCAGCCAGATCATCTCGCCGCGTTCGCGCGCCGCCAGATTGCCCAGCACATGATGCGTCGACGGCTCGATGCCCAGCGCGTACTGCCCGGCCTGGAAATTCTGCCATTCATAGGCGCAAGGCAACTGGTCCTTGCGCGTGACCACCTCGAAGCCAAGGCCGAGCCTGTCGTTGACCACCGCCACCGGGACTTCGCCGGTGCTGTCGGCGCCGAGTTCATGCTGCCAGACCTGTTCCTTGAATCCCGGTTGCGGCGCCGGCACCGTGCGGTAGCCGACCTTCTGCGCTTCATAGCGCTCGCCGGCATGCCCGGCCCAGACGACGTCGCGGATCGGCGCCAGGTAGCGCGATCCCTCGTCGAGCACCGGATGACTGACATTGATGTGGTAGAAATACATATGCGGCGTACGGTTGAAACCGTGATTGACGACACGGTCCGAAAGCCGGATCTCGTTGCCGCCGACATCGGCCTCGATCCGCCGCAGCAGGTGCAGATCCTCGCCGAATACAGTCGATTGCTGGACGATGCCTTCGGCCCACAACACGCAGCGGTCGCCGTCCCAGGTCTCGCCATAGCCGGTCAGCCGCGCTGGAATGGTGCTGACACGGCCGTGCAGCGAATGGCGTACCGTCTTCTTCGGCGGGTAGTTGTAGGTGTCGGCGGGTACCTCGTTCATGAACAATATATGGTCGAGGCCGCAGGTCAGCAGAAGGCCGGAAAACGACCGCGCCCACGCCAATCCCTCCTCGCCTTCATATTCGTGCAGGCCGGGATGGCGAAAACCGCTCGGCGAGTGCCAGCCGATCGCCTGGCCCCTGAAGTCGCAATCGGCGATATCGAGCGCCCGGTCGACCAGCGCGGTGAAGCGCAGGCCGGAGCCGGTGCGGAATTCGAGCATGCGGATGCCGCGCTCGACGCCGTCGCCAAGCGTCATCAGCCGCACGCCGGCGAACTGCGACAGCATGCCCGAGCGTTCCGAGACCTGCCGGCGCGACAGCGTCTTGCCGTAAAGCTCTACCATGTGACGGCCAGTTCTTTCACTTTGCTCCGGTCCTTCACTTCGCTCTCGTCTCCTTGAGCAGGGCCGATATGTCGGCACCGGTGATGATGCTTTCCACGGTCAGCAGATCGGTATCGGCGACCGTCTGCTCGGCGACGATCTCGCCGCGGCGCATGACGATGATGCGATCGGCGACCTGGAAGACGTGATGGATGTTGTGGGTGATCAAAAGCACCGAGTGACCGGCGTCGCGCACTTCCTTGACGAAGCGCAGCACGCCGTGCGTTTCCTCGACGCCGAGATTGTTGGTCGGCTCGTCGAGGATGATGACCTTGGCGGCAAATTGCATGGCACGCGAAATGGCGATCGATTGGCGCTCGCCGCCCGACAATGTGCTGACCAGCGCATCGGCGTCGAGTTTTTTCGAGATGCCGACGCGCTTCAATAGAGCCGACGCAGCATCGCGCAATCGAGCGAGATCGAGCGGCGCGAACACGCCGAGCCATTTGAGATTGACCGGCTCGCGGCCGAGGAAAAGATTGCGCGCGATGCTGAGGTCGGGCGCCAGCGAGGTGTCCTGGTGGATGGTCTCGATGCCGAGATCCATCGCGTCGCGCGTCGAGCGGATGGAGACCTTCTGGCCGCGCACATAGATCTCGCCGCGATCGACCGGAAACACGCCCGAGATCGCCTTGATCAGCGTCGATTTCCCGGCGCCGTTGTCGCCGAGCAAGGCCACCACTTCGCCCTCGTTGAGCGCGAAGGACGCGTTCTTCAGGGCGCGGACGCTGCCGAAGGATTTTTGCAAATTCTGCAGCCGAAGCACTTCCATGGTCAGCTCCTGGCGGCGTTCTTCTGCAGCAAAGCGTGCAGGATGAGCATGGCAAGGATGATGACGCCGACGAAGATGTTGTAGGCGAGCCCAGGCACGCCGATCAGCACGATGCCGTTGCGGATGCTGCGCAGCATCAGCGCGCCGACGATGGTGCCTAAAATGGTGCCGCGTCCACCGGTCAGCGCGGTGCCGCCAACCACCACCATGGCGATCACTTCGAGCTCGTAGCCGGTGCCGGCCACCGGCGAGGCGGCAGAGATGCGGAAGGCGCTGATCATGCCGGCGAGACCGGCAAGCACCGAGGTCAGGATGAACAGCCAGATCTTGACCGCATCGGCCGGCACACCACGCGCCACGGCAGCGTTACGGTTCGAGCCGATAGCGCTGATCCAGTTGCCGAGCTTGGCGTAGTGCAGCACATAGATCGCCAGTAGCGACAGGCCGATGAACCACCACAGCGAGGTATAGAAACGGAACGTTCCGATATTGAAGCTGCCGGCCAGCAGCGTCACGAAGAAGCCTGGCTGGTTCCAGGATTTCAGCGGAAAGCCTTGGGTGATGTAAAGCGCTGCCCCGCGTACCACCAGTAGCATCGACAGCGTCACCAGGAAGGAGGAGATGCCGATCTTGGTGACGATCAGCCCGTTGATCGCACCGATCGCTATGCAGATCAGCAGGCCGGCCAGCAGCGCGACACCAATATCAAAGCCGCCGTTCTGCACCAGCAGCATGACCACGACCGGCGCCAGCCCGAACACGGCACCGACCGAAAGGTCGAACTCGCCCGCCGTCAGAAGCAGCGTCATGCCGAGGGCGATGATGCCGAGCTCGGGCAGGAACGCCATCATGTTGGAGATGTTGACCGGCGACAGGAAATTGGCGTCGGCGATCGCGAACACCGCCAGCAGGACAATCAGGATGATGAGCGAAGAGAACTGCGGCGAGCGCATCAGGCTCGACCTGCGTTTGGCACGCGGCATTTCCTCTTCTGCGGCAATTGTCATGACTGTTTCGACCATATCTCAGGGTGACGCCCGCCGCCTGCGCGGCGAGCGTCAGTTCCAATCACTTGTTGTAGAGTTTCAGGATCGGTTCGACGCTCGAGGCGTCGTAGAGACTGAACGTGTGGATGTCGTAGCCGATCGGTTCGCCAGCGGCGGCCAACCCGAGCAGCGCCACCGGCATGAAGCCCTGCGCTGACGGGAACTGCCAGGCAGCCGCGTTGATGAACCCAGACTTCACTGACTCGGCCGTTTCCTTCGAATTGCCCCAGCCGACGACCGGGATTTTGCCGGCCGGCACGCCGGCGCCGTCGAACACCCGCTTGACGCTGGCCGCGACGGAATCGCCGAGCGCGATGATTGCCGGCGGGTTGTTGGCGACCATGTAGTCGGTCATCTTGGCGATGATGCCGGCCGGATCGGTGCCGCAATCGACCACATCATATTTGATGCCGAGCGGATCGAAGACGCTGGCGATGCCTTCGGTCTCGAGCTGCTGGTAGCTGGCCCCCGGCACTTCGACCGGCAGGAACACTTTGTCGCCCTGCTTCACCATCTTGTGGTCGACCAGATATTTCGCCCAGATGACACCGGCCTCCTTGAGGTCGGCGCCGACATAGGCCTGCCGGCCGGTTGCCGGATCGTCGGTGTTGAAGAACACGATCGGGATACCGGCCGCCTTGGCTGCCTTGACCTCCTCGGTCCACAGGCCGGGCTGCGCCGAGGTCGTGGCGATGCCGTCCGGCTTGGCGGCAAGTGCGGAGTTGAAAGCCTCCTTCTGCGCCGCCATGTCGCCACCGCTGAACGAGATCTTGCAGGTCACCTTGAGCTGGTCGCAGGCCTTGGTGGCGCCGGCATTCCAGTCGATCCAGAAGGCATCCGATGGGCCGCCATGCGACAGCAGGTAGAACGTCTTCTGGGCGTCCTGTGCCAGCGCCGAGGCCATGGTCACGCCGGCGAGAACGGTCGCCGCGGCCGCGATTTTCAACGCGAATTTCAACATTTCTCTTCCTCCCTTGTTTCGTAGCCGAACCGCGCCATCACAGTCCGTTGGCGCGGAATTTCCCGTCGAGGAATTTCTTGGCGCGCGGCACGTCGTCTTCCGAAAGATGTTCGATGATGACCGGGATGTTCGGGTGCTTTTCGGCCAGCCGCTTGAGATAGAGGTCGTAGTTCAGCGAACCGAGACCGGGCGCCGGCAGCTCGATCTCGCCGACGCCGCGGAAAGTGTGGCTCTCCAGCGCGTCCTCGTCGCCGATGTCGGCGTGCTTCTCCGACTTGTCGCCGCCGGAGCGTTTGACGTCCTTGGCGTGGGCTATCTTGATCTTGTCGGTCAGCGTGTCGAACACCTGGTTCAGGATCTGGTCCATCCTGTCGATGTTGTGCGTTTCGAAATAGTTGGTCGGGTCCATCAGCAGGCCGAGGCCTGGGTGGTCGACCTGCGCGAACATCCTCACCGTCTCCTCGACCGAGCCGACGACATTGTTGACATAGGTTTCGAGCAGGAAGACCGCGCCGTGGTCATAGGCGGTCTGGGCAAGGTCGGCGATGACCTTGCGGCATTCCTCAAAACCTTCCTCGGTCTTGTTCTTCGGGTGATGCACCCAGTCGGACTCGGTGTTGTAGGTACCGGTTTCCGAGATCACGTAAGGGGTGCCGAAATGGCGTGCGTTGCGGATGATCTCCTTCAAATAGCCGACGCGCCGCTCGCGCTCGCCCAGGTCCGGATGGATGATGTTGGTATAGCCCGATACACAGCAGATCGGCAGATTGTGGTCGCGGAACGTATCGCGGACAGTCTTGGCCTTGTCCCTAGTGATCTGTCCGGCGGAAAGGTCGATATCCCTGAAATGCAGGTCGAGCTGCACGGTGTTGAAATCGAGCGCACGGATCTTCTGCGCGGTCTCCTTGAGGCCATACGGGAAATAACCCGTGAAAATACCTGCCTGCATCATGGTGTGAAGTCCTCCCTGTAAGTGATTCAGTCAGTTGATATTTCGGAAAGTTTGACTGTCCGGCCCTTGTCGATCGAACGATAGCCGGCTTCGACCAGCGCCATAGTCTTGACGTTGTCGGCGACCGACAGCGCCGGCGGCTCGCCCGTCTTGACCGCGTGCTGGAGCTGCTCCATGACGCCGATAAAAGCATGCGGGAACCACATCGTGTCCCAGCTGGGTGTCACCCATTCACCACCGGTGGTCTCGGTCGAGGCATAGGTCAGCGTCGAGGCAGCGCCAGTCGGCCAGCCGATGGTACCCTTGGCGACGCCCTTGGTGCCGTCGACGCGCCAATTGATGTGCTGGTCGTCCTTGTAGCCCTCCTGGCGCGGCCCGGACCAGACATCCTCCAGCGATACGGCGAGCACGCCGGACGGGAACTTGATCGTCGACACGGTGATGCCGTCCGAATGGTCGAAGCGGGTGCGCGGGTCCTTGCGGGTCAGGGTGGTGATCTCCAGGGGATCGCCGAACAGGAAGCGCAATACGTCGAGATGGTGGACGCTCATATTGGCGAGCGTCAGCCGGTCATAGTCCTCGAGGAAGCTCTGCCAGTGCGGGATCGCATGCATGTCGATCTGGGCGAAAACGATGTCGCCGAGCGCGCCGCTGTCGATGATCTGCTTCAAGACGCGCATCGACTGGTCGTAACGCATGTTCTGGTTGACCGAGAGGATCTTGTCGGCCTTGGCCGCCTCGTCGCGGAGTTTGACGGCCTCTTCAAGGGACAGCGCCAATGGCTTCTGCGCCAGGATCGCCTTGATATGTGCTTGCTTCAGCGCATGGCGGATCAGCGCCGGCTGCTGGTCGGGCGGAAAGGCAAGGTCGATGATCTCGACGTTCTTGTCCTCGATGAGCTGTTCCGGCGTGTCGTGGACGGTTGGGATATCCCAGCGTTTGGCGACCTTCTCGGCGCTGGCCTTGGTCCGCGAGGCAATCGCCACCACGGGGAAACCGGCTTCCTTATAGGCGGCAAGGTGACATTCGGCCATGATCATGCCGGCGCCGACGCAGCCGATCCTGTATTCCCTGGTACGGACTTCAACGTCCGGCTCGAAGCCGTTGCCCACCATTTCTTGGCTTGCCATATGTTCCTCCCGAAGCTCGTTCCTTGCAGCCGCCGTCATCGTGCCAGCGCTCCCCCGCTCTGTCCGAAATAATGCACCCTGCCCGGCTCGCAGGATATCGCCACCATCGCGTCCGGCCTGATGTCCGGCTGGCCGCGCAACAGCGCCCGCAGACGCGCCTGCCCGGCGGCGAGCGTCACAACGGTGTAGCCGCCGAGCGGCTCGACCTCGAACACTCGCGCCGGGCGGCCCGCGCCCCCCTCCGACCAGGCCTTGACCTTGATGTCTTCCGGCCTGAGTCCAATTTCCACGGCATCGGCCGGGGCGCCGGCATCCGCGATGCGGACTGTGCCTTCCGCCGCCTCTACGCCTTCCGCGCCGTGCACCGACTTCAATATGTTCATCATCGGCGACCCGAGCAGCCGCGCCACATAGGTGCTGGCCGGCCGGTCATAGATCTCGGCCGGCGCGCCGATCTGCCTGATCTTGCCGTTCTCCAGAATGGCCATTCGGTCGGCGACCGACATCGCTTCTTCCTGGTCGTGCGTGACATAGATCAGCGTCTTGCCGAGCTCGCGCTGGATGCGCTTCAGCTCGACCCGCGTTTCCTCGCGCAGCCGGGCGTCGAGCGCCGAAATCGGGTCGTCCATCAGATAGGCGGCGGGATCCCGTACCAGCGCGCGGGCAATCGCCACGCGCTGCCGCTCACCTCCGGAAAGCTGCGCCGGCGGCTTGTGCAGGATATGGCCGATATGCAGCTTGGCCGCGACGTCGGCGACGCGCTTTTCGATCTCGGCTTCGGCGACCCGGCGTTCGACCAGCGGAAAGCGGATGTTGTCGCGCGCGCTCATATGTGGAAACAGCGCCAAATTCTGGAACACCATGGCGACGTTGCGCTCGGCCGGCGACACCGTGTTGACCGGCTTTCCGCCGATCAGGATCTCGCCCGCGTCCGGGGTTTCCAGCCCGAGCACCAGACGGAGTATCGTCGACTTGCCCGACAGCGGCGGCCCGAAGAAGCAGAAGAACTCATTGTCGTTGACAGTGAACGAGGCGTCGTCGACGGCGAGCGTGTTGCCGTAGCGTTTGGTCACATTGCGGAAGGCGATATCGGCCATGGTCTCAGCCCGCTCTCAAGGCAAGGCCGGTGACGGCGTCGAAGACGCGCACCGCCTCCACCGCAGGTGCGACGACGGCTGTCTGCCCGATCGCCAGCCCGACATCATTGTCGAACACCGCCTTAACCGCAGTCTCGCCGTCGCCAAGGTGGATGATGGTGCGCGCGCCGATCCGCTCGACGAAACTCACCGGCATGGACAGGCCACGGCCGTCTTCAGCCAGCGTCACCTGCTCCGGTCGAAAGCCATAAAACACCTCGCCGCGCATCCTGCGTACGGCATCGGCGATCTCGACCGGCAGCGGCGGTGTCACGCCGAGCGGGCCGAGATCGACGACCAGGCCACGGTCGCTTTCCGCCGGCCAGCCCTTGAGCAGGTTCATGCCCGGCGCGCCGATGAAGCGGGCGACGAAGACATTGGCCGGATCGTTGTAGACTTCCAGCGGCGTGCCGACTTGCTGCAGCACGCCATGGTCCATCACCGCGATGCGGTCGGCCATGGTCATCGCTTCGAGCTGGTCGTGGGTGACGTAGACCATGGTCTGCCGGAACTGCCGCTGCAACTGCTTCAGTTCGGTCCGCATCACCGCCCGGAATGCGGCATCGACATTGGAAAGCGGCTCGTCGAGCAGGAAGATCGCCGGCTCCATGATCGCCGAACGGCCGATCGCCACTCGCTGCAATATGTTGACCGACAGCCTGTCCGCCTTGCGGTCGAGCAGCGGCGTCAGTTGCAGCATCTCGGCAATGGCGCCGACACGGCGGCCGATCTCGGCCTTTGGTGCGCCGCGCATTTTCGGCCCGTAGGCGAGGTTCTGCCGCACGCTCATATGAGTGAAGATCGCATAGTTCTGGAAGACGAAGCCGACGCCGCGCCGCCCCATCGGCACGCCGGCCATGTCGCGCTCGCCGAACAGGATCTTGCCGCTGGTCGGCTCTTCCATGCCGGCGATCATGTTCATCGTCGTCGACTTGCCGCAGCCGGACGGCCCCAGCAGCGCCATGAACTCGCCGTCGGCAATGGCCAGGTCCATCGTCTTCAGCGCGGTGAAATCGCCAAATTTCTTGACCAGGTTCTGCAGATGGATGGTGCTCATCAGGCCGCCACCTCGCGTACCCGAGCCATGCGTTTCATGGCAAACACCGCGGCGATGGACAGCACGATCAATATGGCCAGCGCGATTGCCGCCACATAGCCCCAGATCAGGTCCTGGGTGGTGAGCTTGTAGATGTAAACGGAGATGGTTTCGGTAGCGACGCCGGGACCGCCGCCGGTCATGATGTAGAGCGTGTCGAATATCTTGAAGTTCTCGATCACCCTGATCGCCAGCGCGATGATGATGATCGTCTTCATCTTCGGCAGCACGATGGTGACGAAGCGCTGCCAGGGGTTGGCGCCGAGCAGCGTCGCCGCCTTGATCTGGTCCTCAGGCACGCCGACCAGGCCGGCAAGCAGGATCAGGAACATCAGCGGCGTCCACTGCCAGATATCGGCGACCATGACGGCGATGAGCGCCAGCGTCGGGTCTGACAGCCAGGCGATGGTGACGGGAAAGCCTGAGATCGCCGACAGGATGTCGTTGACCGGGCCGCCCGACTGAAACAGCATGAAGAACATGTAGCCGGCCACCGCCGGCACCACCATCATCGGCATCAAGAGGATCGAGTAGAAGATCCGCTTGCCGGGGAACTCGTCCGCAAACAGTGTCGCGAGCGCCAAGCCGAGCAGGAACTCCGCCGGCACGCAGACGATCATGACGATGGCCGTGCGCTTCAGCGCGCTCCAGAAGCGCGCATCGGCGGCAAGGTCGGTGTAGTTGGCGAAACTGTTCCACATCGACCAGGCGTTCCACCAGCCGGTGCCCGACAGCGGCGACCAGTCGGTCAGGCTGATGTAGAGCTGCATCAGGAGCGGGAAGACGGCGATGAACAGCACCAGGATCTGCGCCGGCAGCGTCAGCCGGAATCCGAGCTTTGCGCCCTCGTCCGGCAGCACCGACGCCGCTTTGGAGGCTTGCATGTCGCCCTCCGAAATCGTCGCAGTCACCGTGCTCATTGCTTGAGCGCCCCGAAGGTCAGCCCGCGCACCAGATGGCGCTGGATGGCGATGCCCATGATGACAGGCGGCACTGCGGCTATCAGGCCGAGCGCCGCCTTGGCGCCGTAGAGTTGGCCGGTCATCGAGGAGGACAGCGAGGCCATGTAGACAGGGACCGTCACCCATTCGCGCGTCGTCAGAAGCAGCGCAATCAGATAGTCCGACCAGTTGAGAATGAAGACGAACAGCGCGGCACTGGCCAGCGGCGCGCGCATCATCGGCAGCGTGATGCGCGTGAAGACGCGCCACCGCGAGCAGCCCTCGACCAGCGCCGCCTCCTCGATCTCGCGCGGCATGTCGTCGAAGAAGGTCTTCATCAGCCAGAAGGCGAAAGGCAGCGTGACGATGCCGTAGATCAACGACAGCCCCCACCAGCTGTCGGTGAAGTTGAGGAAGGCCCACATGATCATCACCGGGGTCATGACCGCCATCGGCGGAAACAGGCGAAGCTGGATCAGCGCCAGCGGCAGGTTCTGGCCCGAGCCGAAGCGCGACAGCCCGTAGGCCGCCGCGGTGCCCGCCGACATGGCGATTGCCGTACCGAATGTGGCCGACAGCAGCGACGACAGCATCGGCTTCAAAGCTGTGCGGTCGAGGGCGACGATCAGATTGTTGGTCGATTCACCGAAGACGAAGCGGAAATTGCTGAGTGTCGGGTTCTTCGGCCACCATGTCAGGTCGGCGCCGGTCGCCGACCATTCGGCGATCGGCTTGAACGCCATCGACACCATCCACAGGATCGGCACCAGCGTCACCGCCATCGCCGCAAGGATCGCGGCATAGCGGAATATCTCGAAAGGAACTGAACGCTTCATCTTGCGGCTTTGCTGGGCCCTTCGTTGCCGAGGGGAAGAGCGACCGCTCCTCCCCTTCTTGGTAGGATCCTGGAAGGATCAGGCGATCGGATCGAGGACGGTCGGCCAGGCCTCCTTGTTGGTCTTGATGGCTTCGAGAAGCTTCTCCTCGCCGGTGCGGCGGGCAATCTTCTTCCACTCGGCCTCGGTGTCGGCCATCGCCTGCTCGGCTGTCTTGGCCTTGGTCAGCGCGGCGACGAGGTTCTCGTCCAGCGCGTTGTGGAAGGCGGTAGCGCCGGGATAGTTGATGGTGGGCACGGTGCGGGCGACCGTCTCTCGCACCACGTCCATGTGGTAGGCGTGATAGGTCTGGCGAACCAGCGGATCCGAGAAATCCGATAGCCGGAACGGATCGAAGTAGCCGCCCGGATTGGCAGTCATCCAGGCGTAGATGCGGCTTGAGCCCAGCCACTGCAGGAACAGGTAGCAGGCCTCCGGATTCTTGGCTTGCGAGGACACCGACGCCGACAGATTGAGCCACAGCACCGACCGGCTGACCAGCTTGCCGTCGATTTCGCGGCCGGGCGGCAGCATCGAGCCGATCTTGCCGGTGACAGCTGAATCCTTGTTGCCGGCATTGTCGAGGAATTTCGGCAGATTGGAGAAGGCGCAGGTCATGGCCGCGCCGCCCTTGGCGAAATTGCCGTACTGCTCCGGCCAGCCCCAGGAGATCGCATCCGGCGAATGGTGCGAAAGCGACGCGATGTACTCGCTGGTCGCCGCGATACCTTGCTCCGAATTGATCAGCGGCTTGCCGGTATCGTCGAACAAGAACTGATTGGGCGAAGCCATTGAGACATAACGCTGATACCAGTTGGTGTAGCCCCAGCCCTGGTTGCGCAGATCGGTCGAGCCGAACAGGCCCTTGTCCGGGCGCTGGAAGAAAGCCGCGATCTCGTCATGCTGCTTCCAGGTCTTCGGCGCCGCCAGTTCATAGCCGTATTTGTCGGAGAAAGCCTTCTTCTCGGCTGCGTCGCCGAACAGATCGGTGCGGTAGACCCAGGTCTGGAAATCGCCATCCAGCGACACGCCGTAGGTCGAGCCGCGATACTGGTTGAGCAGCGAGACGCCCTTGGCGCCGTCGACATAGCCGCGCTCGGGATCGTCCCATTCCGGCTTGTATTGCGCGACGAAGTCGTCGAGCTTGAGGATGCCGCCGGTTTCGGCGAGGTCGCCAAGACGGTTCCATTCGACCGCGTAGATGTCATACGCCCCACCCTTGGTGGAGATGTCCTGCATCGTCTTGGTGAATTCCTGGCCGTTGGGCACACCGACGATTTCCAACGGAATGCCGGTTTCCTTCTCCCAGAGATCCTTGATCGACGGCGCGCCGGCCGGAAACGGCTGGGTCAACTGGCCGATCGAGCCGTCGGACAGGCCAAGTACGATCTTGGCCGGCGCCTTGCCGGCGCCCTTCATCGCCTTGGCCGCCTCGATGGCGCGGCCCTCCGGCGTATCGGCACCATATTGATAGCGCTCCGAACCGTCGAAACCCGTCGGGCCACCGATCATGCCGGGCGCCAGGGCATCGGCCGCATAGGCACGGCTCGGGCGAATGAATTTCGGTGCAATACCTGCGGCGGCAACAAGGACTGCCGCCTTTCCACCGGACGCCAGCAAACGGCGCCGCGACACGCGGACCAAATTCGACATTGGAACTCCTCCCTCAGGGCCTTGTTTCCTCCACGGCCCTTATGATGGATATTGACGGCACTATACGAAGCCTGTCAACATCATAAATAATCAAAATACATCATAACATCTCACGGGAGGGGAAGAATGGCGTTTGTAAGGGCTCTCATACTGAAGCCGGTGCTTGAATTTGAGGGAGCCCGGCTGCCCACCTCCCCGCTTTGGTCTGCTTGGGCACTCTGGTGTAGCGCAACGGCTTGCGCATCGGCCAAGGCCGGTTACATCATTTCCCATCAGAATCGCGGACGGCGATGAAGCCGCTCTCCGACGGTGGACCCATGAAATGCGTGATCTCGATGCGCCCCTGGCGCGTTTTGGAATGAGGTGATCGACAGTGCGGTCCACCCTGACAGACATAGCCCGGGAGGCCGGCGTTTCGGCCGCCACGGTCGACCGTGTGCTCAACAACCGCGCCGGGGTCAGGGCGCGCACCCGTGAGGTCGTGCTCGAAACGGCACAGCGGCTTGGCTATATCGCTGAAAATTCGAATAATCCGAGCTCGCTCAACGCGGTTACTGGCGAGGTCATACGGCTGGATTTCGCCCTGCCCGCCGGCACCAATTCCTTCATCAAGATGCTGCACCGCCAGATCGAGGCGCAGGCGCAGGCGCGGCCCGACCTCGACGTCCGTGTCGCTACTATCGAAGGCTTCAATCCGGACCGGCTTGCGCGTCTGCTGCAGGAACTGCACGGGCAGACGCAGGGCGTCGGTGTGATCGCGCTCGACCATCCGACGGTCCGCGAGGCGATCCGCTCGCTTTCGGCCAGCGGCGTCAAGGTCGTCACCATCGCTTCCGACATCCTGCATGTGCCGAGGGTTGCCTATATCGGCATCGACAACCGCGCCGCCGGCCGGCTCGCCGGCTATCTGCTCAACCGCTTCATGGGTGCCGGGCGTCCGGGCAAGGTCGCGCTGTTCGCAGGTTCGCTCTCCTACCGCGGCCACGAAGAGCGCGAGATGGGCTTCCGCCACATACTGGCGGAAGAATCGCCCAATCTGCAGATCGTCGAGATGCGCGAGATGCTCGACGACCGGGAGAAGGCCTATTCGGAGGCCTCCGCCCTGCTGGACCGGCACCCGGACCTGGCCGCCATCTACAATGTCGGCGCCGGCAACACCGGCATCGCCCGCGCACTCAAGGAGCGCGGGCGCGCGCTGTCGACGGTCTTTCTCGGCCATGAGGTGACGGAAGGCACCAAGGAGCTTCTGCTCGACGGCACGCTGGACGCGGTCATCGACCAGAACCCGCGCGTCGAAGCCCGCGAGGCGCTCAACACCTTGAGCCATGCGGTCAGGGGCTTGCCTTACGAATTGCACCAGCCAAGGCTGCAGGTGATCTTCAGGGAAAGCATTCCGGAGATCTGAACCAGTCGTGCAAGTGAGACCTGGTGTTCTTTGGAAATCAGGACGCTCGGGCGAAATGTTTGGCGGCAAAACTCGACAGTCCAACTGAGAATCTCCGATCGCATTCGGCGTAAAATTAAGTTGACTACTATCATCATGTTTTAATAAGTACCCCTGCCCGGCCGTGTGTCGAGGCTTCTCCATCATGCCAGCCAGGGCCAACGGCCGCCGCCAGCAATCTTTGCTTTTCCCGGGGCTGCACGCATGAAACAGACAAGCAACAAGACCTTGATGGCGAGCACCGCGCTCGCCTTCGCGCTCGGCCTGTGTGCCGCGCCGCTGGCCGCCGCGCAGAAGCCGGAGAAGAACGGCGCCGCCGCCAAGGCCGACCGGCCGGTCAAGGTCGCCCAGCAGGCTAGAACTGGGCAGAACGAGCCGACCGTGCTCGACCTGATCACCATCTCGGCGACGATGATCAAGACGGCGATTATCGAATCGATGGCCGCCATCAGCGCCGTCGATCAGGAAGAGCTCGAACGCATCCAGCCTGACACCGCCGCCGACATGTTCCGCACCACGCCCGGCGTTGCCGCTTCGATGAACGGCGACGATCCGGCAACCGCCATCAACATTCGCGGCCTCGAACAATATGGCCGTGTGGTGGTGACGCTCGACGGCGCCCGCCAGGATTACTGGCGCGTCGGCCACGGCTCGGGCTCGTTCTATGTCGAGCCGGAACTAATCAAGGAAGCGACCGTCATTCGCGGCCCGGTCTCGAACGCCTATGGCTCGGGCGGCATCGGCGGCGTTGTGTCCTTCGAAACCAGGGATGCCGGCGATTTCCTCAAGCAGGACGAGCGCTGGGCGCTGAGCGAGAAGCTGGGCTATGAGGATAATGGCGACGGCTTCACCACCAGCACCACCGGCGCCTACCGTTTCAGCGACGACGCCGACATCATCGGCAACCTCATTTATCGCGACCGCGACAGCTACACCGATGGCAATGGCGACGCCGTGCCATGGACCGGCGAGAGCATCACCAGCGGCTATATGAAGGCGACCCTGCGGCCGGCCGACGGCCACGAGCTCAAGCTCGGCGCGATCCTGCAGCGCTACAATGACCAGATCACCGGATCGAGCGGCTCGACCTCGCCAACGCTGAGCCGCTACGACACCGACACGACCAACCAGACCTACACGGCTGCTTATATGTGGAGGCCGGACGACAACGAACTGATCGACCTCAGTGTCAACGCATACCACAACCGCACGCGCGCCGAGCAGACGCAGGTCTGGCCGGCAACGGCGATCGGCAACTTCCGCTATTACGACGTCGCCACGACCGGCTTCAACCTGAAGAACTCCTCGCGTTTCGACGCCTGGGAGTTGGCACATACCCTCACCTACGGTCTCGACTACTACTATCTGGAGGCCACGTCGGAGGCCGCGCATTTCGGTTCGGGCGAGCAGCAGGGTTATGGCGGCTTCCTGCAATGGCAGGGCGACTACAGCGACTGGCTGCAGCTCATCGCCGCCATGCGCTATGACGGCTACCAGCTCGACGGCAAAACGAAGACCGTGCCGCCGGCGGAAGCCTCGATTTCGGGCGATCGCTGGTCGCCTCGCCTCACCGTCGGCGTGACGCCGTTGGATGGCTTCCAGCTCTACGGCACCTATTCGGAAGGCTACCGGGCACCAGGCCTGCAGGACGTCTATCGCGGCGGCGGCGTGCATGGCGGCGGCGACAGCTACCAGCCTAACCTGCTTCTGCAGCCCGAAACGGCGAAGAACTGGGAAGCCGGGATCAATCTGAGATATGACGATGTGCTGGCCGCGGGCGACCTGTTTCGTGCCAAGGTCAACGTCTTCCACACCGCCGTCGAAGATTATATCGACGTCGACCTCACCGTTTTGCCGCGGATGGCGATCAACATCGGCGACGCGCGGCTGAAGGGCATCGAGGCCGAAGCCGTCTACGACTATGGCTGGGGGTTCGCGAACCTCGCCGGCGCCCTGATCGACGCCAAGGTCGTCAGCGGCGTCTATTCCGGCCAGACGCTGAACAACACGCCGCTCGACCGCTTCTCGGCGACCGTCGGCTTCCGCATGCTGGAAGACCAGCTCACCGTCGGTGCGCAATATCTCAGCGTCGGCAAGATCACCCGGACAAGCCGCACCAATCCCGACGCGCCGGTCGTGGTCGATGACGGCTTCGACCTGGTCAACGTCTTTGCCAACTGGCGCATCAACGACTACGCCAAGCTCGATTTCAGCGTCGATAACGTCTTCAACACCGCCTACACCGACCCGCAAAGCGCCTGGTCGGCGACGGCGGCGACGGAACAGGGCAAGGGCCGCACCTTCAAGGTGGCGCTCACAGGCAGGATCGGAGGTTGAGAATGAGGGAAGCTTCAGTGAGCGGACTGGCCTGCGAAGCGCGCTTGAACCTGCGCAACCTGCCGCATTACATCGACCGCATCAGCGACAGGCTGCAGAGCTTCGATGCCGATGCCTCGCGGGAGGGGCAGCGGCTCGACTTCCGCTTCGCCTTCGGCGACGCGTCCCTTGACATGGAGCGGCTGGTGATGCGGGCCAACGCCGCCGACCGCGATGGGCTGGCCCGCATCAAGGACCTGCTGGCCACTGCCGTAGAGGTATATGCCAAGGAAGAAAGTCCCGAGATCGTCTGGACCGGCGATCTCGCCGAAGAAACCCGCCTCGCGCAGTTCCGTGAGATGGTCGTCACCCAAGTCGGCGACCTGACGCGGCATATGCGCCGCATCCGCTTCGCCGGCGAGGATCTCTCTCGTTTTGCGAAATTCGGCGGCATGCATATCCGCATGCTGTTTCCGACCAGGGACGTCCCCGATCCGCTCTGGCCCGTGCTCGGCAGCAATGGCCTCCCGGCATGGCCCTCGGACGACAGGCGCCCGGCAGCGCGCGTCTACACCATCCGGGCCCTCGACGTCGAAATGGGCATCATCGAGGTCGACTTCCTCATCCACCCCGGCGACAGCGTCGGCGCCCGCTGGGCCATGCAGGCGGCGCCCGGCATGAAGATCGGCATGATGGGGCCGGTCGGCCGTCGGGTACGACCGGCGTCCTGGTATCTCATGGGCGCCGACGAAACCGGCCTGCCGGCGCTGGCTCGCATGCTGGAGACGCTGCCCGCCGAGACCAAAGGCGTGGCCTTCATAGAGATCGCCGACGATGGCGAACGGCAGGTCGTCGACAACGCAACCGGAATAGAGGTGCACTGGCTGCCGAGAAATGGGGTGCCAGCCGGGCTCGACGACAGGCTGGCGCGCGCCATCCGGTCAGTCGCATGGCCGACCGGTTCGGCATTCGGCTGGTTTGCGGCCGAAGCGGCAGCCGCCACGACGGTGCGCGAACACTGGCGCGGCACGCTGGCGCTCGGCCGCAACGAAACACTGGCGGCAGCCTACTGGCGGCGGGGCGCGGCGGGACTGATGGCCGGCTAGAGCTTGCTCACCATCGCTTGCGCATCTTCGCCCAGACCGATTGCGATCCGGTCGCCGGAGACAATGCCTGACACGTCGCAGACAACCAGCGGCATGCTGATTTCGTAGAGGAATTCGGCAACGATGGCGCCGACGGCAAGGATCGGGTCCGGCCGCTCCAGGATAATGCCGGCCGGCGCCGTGCCTCTGCGGATCGCTTCGGCCAGAACCGAAGACGAGGACGACGACCCTCGCCCGCTCGGCATCACCAGGATCTTGCGGGCGATATTACCGCCCAGGTCCGGATGCGAATGGTCGATGATGTCGCCCGTTTCGACGTCGATCCCGCCCCAGAAGCTGAGCGCCTGCGAAAGCACCAGCGCTGGGCCTTGTGCCGAGCCGGAAAGGTGGAATGTACCGGTTCTGGCCGGCGTCTTCATGGCGCGCCTCGCACGACGCGGCCGGCCGCAGCGGAGCGGACGCAGTCTTCCATGTCACCGAAGGCCACCGAGACACCGATATTGCCAGGTGCGTAATGCGCCCATTTGCCCGAATTGGTCATCACCACGCCATCGAGACGCTCGAGGATCGACGTGACATAGGTGCAGGTGTCGGTGACCGGGACAAGGCCGAAGGCTTCCATGCCGGCCAGTGCGCCTTCGTCCTGCAGCCGCGTCAGCGTCGCGCGCCCTGTGTTGACATAGATCGGGACACCTTTGCCTGGACCGACTTCGCGCAGCAGCGGCAACAGGCGCATCCACTCTTCATGGGAGAAATGCGGCGTGCCTAACGACACGGCTGCGAGCTGCACGCCGTCGGGAACGCTCGACAGCCTGGCCAGCGCATGGTGGATGTCAGCGCGAGAGATCCGGATTTTTTCCTCCGGCGCCAGGCCGTGCAACGCCTCATCCGGCGTCTTCGCCTCCGGCGTGATGCCGACGGCATGAAACAGCGCCACGGCACCCGTCGTTGCCGCCGCCGCCCCCAGCGCCTTCAATTGGTCCTCGTCGCGCGGCTGCGGCAGGCCCGATATGACAGGGATGCGGTCGCCAGCCCTTTGCCCGATGATCAGCCCGACGCCGACAAACAGAGCGTCGCTTGGCTCGAAAGCAGCGTCAGTCAGCTCGAACAGGACCTGGCCTCGTCGATTTTCACTCAGATGCAGCCCCCATGCCGGCGCGCGCCCGGTCATTGCGCAGCACAAATCGATAAAATCGCCATAGCGGTTGGTCCGCGCGCCGATCACCGAATTGGCAAAGACGATGGCGTTGGATTCACCCCAGGCGATCTGCTCGCCGAACCTTGGCCGGAACCGGGTCTGATAGGGTGCGCAGGTGAAGGTCGCCTGGCAGCCGAGTTCCAGATGCGCCTTCATCAGGCGTCGCGCCGGCGTTTCTTGCGACACCGGTATCTTCACCAATCCGGGATGGATGAGGTCGAACGAACCGACATTCAGCGTCGTCGGCACCCGAACGCGGCCGCCGCCCTCGATCAGCCTTTCGACGAAATCGAGGCTGGCCTGGCCGTGATAGAGGCAGCCGTCGATATGGGCACCGGCAATGTCCAGCAACTTGCGCGCGCCGACCGCCTTCGAAAAGGCAACCAGGATCGTCATGGCGGCAGCCGCTGCCGAGCCTTGCTCGCCATGCAGCATCGACTGGTCGCCGGCCGTCAATTCCAGCGTCATCGGCAATATTCCCGAGCCCGCACTATGCCGATCAAGCACTCCCTGATTACGGAGCGTCTGGCAAGACAGAGCTTTGGATCTCTTCTACTTCGCAGCCGTCAGCAGACCAGACGTTCACAGCTCATCGCGAAGCAAGAGAGACGCGAAGCACGGTCGCAGAGCGGGCGATCCGCGGCGGAAACGGCGCTATTCCTTCGGCGCTATTCCTTCTGGGACGGTCCGTCGGCCGCGCTGCGGTCACCATCTGCAGAATGCGGCAGAATGCCGAAATCGCGCGACTTGGTCCCATGCGCCGCCGTCAGGAAACCATCGGCTGTGAGACCTCGCCTCAAAAGCTCACGTACCGCGGCCGACCGGCTCGGCATGTGCTTCTCGAAGCGCCAGTTCTCCAACGCCGCCAGTTCATCGACGGTCAGCATGATCTGCAATCGTTCCGGGCGTTCCAGTTCGGACATCTCGGCCTCCTGTCACACCAGCCTAAATGCAGCTGAGTTAGTGTGTTCCTAATTTTCTGTAGAGTTAGGTACGTGAGCAGAATGCGTCAAGGCCTTCGGATCAGCGAGTCATGCAGAAGTCAGATGAAGCGGATCAAGCGTCAGGTAGGCAATCAACAAAATAAGCTAACTATTTGACATAAAACGAGTTTTTAAGGAATTTCGCTTGCCAATCGCGAATCCTGGGCGCATCGTGGAACATGAGGGACAAACCGCTCCTGAAGGGAAGGTTTTCCATGCGCTACGGATTTTCGGTTCGCCTGCACGAAGACGTCAGTTCCCGAGTTCGGGCTGTATTGCGGTCCGGGATTGCCATCAATCTGACTGCTGTCGCCGAAGCCGCGCGACTGCAGAACCTCGCCGAGAATGTTGCGCGCGAAGACATCGAATGGCTCGTCATGCAAGCAGCCCAGCTCTACGGGGCGGCTATCGAGTTCGACGGCTTCGCGGAAACCGATCTGACGGAGTTCGCGTGCCCCGAACTGATGCAAAGCAGTCCCGCGCCGGGCTGGGACGCCTTGGAAGACGAAGCGTCCGCTTCGCCGGATCCTGGCCGTCAAACACACTGAGCGCGTGTGAGCCCCCGCCATGCTGCCGCCACGTGCTCGGAAAAAAGCCCGCCGCAATGGCGGGCTTTGGACTGCTGGAGCTTTGGTGGACGAAGGCCTCTCGGCCCGGTCCGACATTCATCCGATGTATTCGCCTTAGCGGCGGGCGATCAGCAGGCACAATTGGCGCAGATCGCTGTCGTAAGTGCCTTCGCTGAGCACGTCAACGCAGCGCTTCTTCATCCTGGCCAACTTGTCGCCCGACATGTCGGCAACGACCTGAGGCAAGCTGGGATTGCTGGGGTTGCTGGGATTGGAAGGGCTGCCCGGGTTGGACGGATTGCTCGGATTGGTACCACCGCCGATCCCGACACCGGCGCCGACATTGATGCCGCTGCCGATCCCGACCCCCGCGCCAGCCCTAACGCCGCTGCCGATACCTACCCCCGCGCCGGCAGCAATGCCACCGGAACCGCCGATCGTCGCGCCGGCACCGGCGTTGATGCCGCTTCTGCCCCCGACCGATGCGCCGGCGCCCGCCGCGATTCCGCTGGAACCGCCAACCGTCGCGCCGGCACCGGCGTTGATGCCGCTACTGCCGCCCAACGACGCACCGAGGCCTGCCTTGATGCCGCCGCTGCCGCCAACCGTCGCGCCGGCACCGGCGTTGATGCCGCCGCGACCGCCAACCGTCGCGCCGAGGCCGGCTTTGATGCCGCCGTTGCCGCCGATGGATGTTCCAACACCAACGGCAATTCCGTCCGCGGCATTCACGGGCATCGAGAGCATGAAAATAACTGCGCTGCCTGCCACCGCATCGGTGATTGTTTTGATTAAGGTGGTCATAACACTCTCCTTGCTGTAGTTGCGCTGAACAGCCCGCGACGTCGCCGGTTGCATACCTACTAATTTGCAAGAAGATGATCGGTTTCGTTGCCGATCAGCTCGCTGGCCTCATGGTATATTTTCAAATAACAGCCGCGTGAAATTTGTAGTGAAATTTTCCGAAAGTTTTACTTGGGATGGCCTCTACCGATTGAAGCGATGCGAGACTCAGCTGATGGCGCCGCAACAGACGAACGTTGCGACGGTCGGCGGCCAAAGAAGGCGAATTCCTAATCAGCAAACCACAACATCAAACCTACCTACGGTAATAGAACAAGGGGGGCCGAGAAGATCCGCGCTGCGCGGGTTTGCTTCACTGTGCTGCGTCATTTTTGCCGGAACCTTTCCATCACCCGGGTTGTTTTTTCTGTAGTCGCCACATGATGATAACCCAATGATGGAGATCAACATGCTTACGAAAATCGTGACAGCTTCCATACTTGCAGCCGGTCTGGCGACCGCGGCGATGGCCCAGAACGCCGGGTCGGACAACAATGCGCCTGGCAGCGAGAAGAGCATCGTCGTCCAGCCCAAGCCGAACGGTATTGACCCTGGCACGACCCGCAGCACGATGGGCACGACGGGTACCATGAACTCCAATGCGGATGAAAACTGCCCTGCAACCCCGCAAGGAGCTCAACCCGATGCATCCAACAAGCCTGCCGGGACGGTTTCACCGACTGTCAACGACAACAATTGCGGTAAGTAGTCAGCCGCGCCAATCGGGCTTGCCATCGCGGGCTTGCGGCAGCAGGACCGGTCAGGACTGGTTTTGCTGCCGATCATGGAACGATGTATGGGCCGACCACCCGCGAGATCCAGCGTTGGAATCAAATCCGCTTGCGTTCACGCTTTACGTGGTCGCGCCTTGGATTTGCTTCCGTCCTTGCTGGCGGCCGGCTTAGGCTGGCGTGCTTTCGGCTTCGGTCGGCTGGCGGTCTCCGGCGCGGCGGTTTCTGCGTCGATTTCGGCGGTAGCCTGATCCCAATGCTGCTGATGCGCCCCGTCGGGCCTGCCTGCCTGTTCCCAGATCGCGTGTGCTCGCTGGCGAATCCGTTCCTGCCTGTCCGTCACTGATACCTCCGTCGGCTCGGTTGATGCGTAAGCAACCTTGTTCTAGCTGAAATTTCGACCGGCGTCTTGAGCGGCAGGCGACACCGTCATTGAACCTCTCTGTCACACAGGACGGCGACCCCGAGGAGCGCCGCCTTCTTGATGATCAGCCCTTCAAGGTCCGCGTCCGAGCGCTCGGTTCCGGTGCGTTCGCGCAACAGTGCTATCGCCGCCTTCATCGACAGCAGGCCATCGCCTCGTTCAGCAAGCAGTTTGTCGACGGCGGCGGCCACGTTGACCGGCTCGACATGCGGCAGCATGGGAATGGCTCCTTTCCTGTTTCGAGACGACAGCGGCTCCATCCCGATCGCTCGGGATGGAGCTCTCATTTGATAACTTAGGCCGTGACCTTCCAAATCCGGTTCGCGGTTTGGCAACGCCGATCACTCGATGACCTGCACGATCTTGCGGGTGTCTGGGTCGACGAGCACGGTGCGATTGCCGACGACGACGTATCTGTACCGCACGTCTGGAACATCGATCGGTTGCAGCTCGACCGTATCGGGCAACGTGGAACCGATATTGAGCTCCACCCCCAGAAGACTGATCGACGCCAGCGGGTGCTTGTGGACGTATTCGCGGATGACCGTCTGCTGTTTGGGCGTGACAATCACCTGGTCCGCGGTGGCCACGCCGACGCCGGCAAGCAACGCCAATCCCGCCGCAGCAGGAACAAGGTGGATTTTCATCGTCTACTCCTGTTGTTACGGGCCTCGCCCTTACAATTGCGACGCGGCATTCCGGTCGAAGCGGCGAACCCTCTAGGCAAACGCCCACGCCACCTTGTTGTTCCGTAAGTGGCGGCTAATCGAACAGCGGTGAAGTGCCCGCGCGATGCGGCGAATGGACTGCGAATGAGCTTGCGGTGGCCCGCGTCGCAAGACGCGGGCCGATCGGTTTCCCGATCAGCAGCGATACCGGAGGGGGGTGATATCTACTGCGTCTGAAATAACATTTAGGACAAGCTAATGTTCCTCAGCGAGTGCAACAAACCTGCCGGCGCGAGCGGCGCGAAGTTGCCGCTCGTCGCTGCTACTGCTTTGGCGGCTGTGGCGGCACCTCGCCGGGCTTGATCACCGGGGTCTTGCCCTCATCCGGCGGTGGCGCCGCCATGCCCTGATCGCCCGTTGGCGGCGGCTTCAGGACCCCACCGCATGGCTCGAGCGTATCGGACAAATTGTTGCCGGCCGGCTTCTGCTGCTGGCTGTTCTGGTCCGGCGGCTCGACTTTGCAGCGGTCGGATTGCGCCTGTTCGCCCGGCTGCGCGGCCGCCGGCACCGCCAGCAGCAGCGCACCCAACATGTACGGCAAGAAAATGAGCGGTCTCATGTCGAGCTCCTTTCGCGCCAGTATCTTCTGAATGTGAAGGCGGGCCGGCGCGATTGGTTCCGTCGTGCGGCAATGCGCGCGGACCGCAGCGGCCCGGAACCGGCTGCCAGACTTATGAGTTCAACCACTGAGCCAATTCAGGGCCGCTGACATTATGGAGAACCGGCGATGGAACCGCGCAGCAAAGAACGAACCGACGACGAGACGGAGAGCCCGACGATCGAGCAGCAGGACTGGGATGCCATCCGGAGCGGGAGAATCCTCCCTGACGGCGTGCCGCAAAACGGCGATATTCGCTATGACGTCGAGAAGAGCGGCGAACTGCCGGAGGAGGACGACGATAACGCTTACCAGGACAGCGACGAGGCCTTGCCGGACGATACGGATGAACGTGTCATTTCGCGCGATCTCGCAGGCGAAGGTGGCCCTTTCGACGAGGAATGAGCCGCCGCCTGCTTTCAATTCGGGAGGTCGAAGAGCGGCTCCTGGCAGCGATAGACCAGACATTGACCGTCACGCGTCTTGATATACGCGGCGCGCGGCACCTGCGGCCAGTCGCATTCATTGCCGAATTGGCGGACGTAACGGTCGTAGGTGTTCTGGCCGGTGGTGAGCACGACAGAGCGATGCCTCTGGATCAGAAGCTGCGTCTGTTCGCATGTCATCGCGCGGCTGTCCGGCCGCGCGTCGGCCGTTGCGGCAAACAGAAGCGCCCCGGCTGTCAGGACTGCCGCTTGTGTCTGGACCTTGGCAAGCATGACACCATCTCCCATGCCTAACGCGCATCTTGGTCGGGCAGCGCCGGATCGAGCCGCCCTGTCGCGAAAGAAAGATCGTACAGAATGCGAGCAAAAATGCAAAAAGCCCGCCGCACCTTTCGGCGCGGCGGGCTCCAACTGAACGTCACTATTTCGGCGGGCTTGGGCGGCTTATTCCTCCTTCACCGGCCCGAACCGGCGCACGATAACCTCGAAGACGATGTCCGAGATCCACATCGCCGAGACGCCGATCAGAAAAGCCGCGGCCAGCGTCGTGGTGTCGTCGTCCGGAGAAGGAATGGGCAGGCCGGCGGCGCGGAAATAATGCACGACCGGCAGCGTCAGATAGGCCGCCGCCAGCGCGCCGCAGATCGGCGAGGCCACCATTTCGCGGACCTTGTAGCGGTGGCGCGACAAGGCCCGCAAAATGCCGCCGGACAGGCCGGCGACCAACACCGGCGCCTTGATGCCCAGGACGTCGAGCAATTCGTGCATCATGGCGTCCACCCGCACCATCTGGCGCCCTGCCCGTTGAAGGCGTTCATCTCGTCGAGCTCGGGCCGGCTCATGGCGGCAACGACCGGGGAGGATGGCCGGCGCGGCTGGTTGTGGTCGCACCAGACCTGGCGCGGATTGCCGGCCGGCGCGGTTGTCGTGCAGCCGGCGAGCACCACGCAGAGGATCAGCGCCTTGCCCATTTCTGAGCCTCCGCCCTTGCTGCCGCATCGGCCATGCCGGCGGCCTTGCGCTCTTCGGCGGCGGCCTCGCGCCTCATTTCCAGACGATCCTCGGCGGCCGCGACTTTTGCCTCTGCCTGTTTGACCGCCTCCTTCCTCGCCCGGTTGATGCCGCCGGCAACGTAAAGGCCGATGCCGCCCGCCACGGCAGCGAATACCGTCATGACGAGCTTGTTGCCGATGATGGCGCTGAGAATGCTGAGAAGCGCTGCCATCACAAGTCCTCCGCGCGGCGGCGGCGCAGGAACTCGGTCAAAACGCCGTTGATCACAAGAAACCAGGGGAACCATTCCCCCGGAACGACCGGCGAAAGAACCTGCGGGTCGACATAGGTGACGATAATCGCGATGACGCCGATGGCCGCCTGAAGCCGCGCCCAGAATATTGTCTCGCTGTCGCGGAAAAAGCTCTTGATCCGGGTCCACATGTCATTTCCTTCCGAATAGCTTGAGGATGGCTGATAGTTTGAGGATGGCGGCGATCAGCGCTGCCCAGAAGCCGGGCTTGGCGACAGCCACGGGAGGTACAGAGGGCGTAGCGGTCGCTTGTGGAACGGCGATTGGCTTAGCGGGCTCTGGCGGGGCTGCGGGGACGACCGCGGACGACACCGGACCGGCAGACGGCCAGGGCGTGTCCTTGATGCGCGACCATTTGTGATAGGCCTCGGCAAGCCTGGTATCGTAGGCGTTCTTGCGATAGCCGGCGCCGTTGTAGCCCTTGGCGAATCCCGACCAGTCATGATTGCGCAGATTGTCGTCGAGCCGCTTCTCGACGATGAAATCGATCGCCGCGCCGAGCTGCAGCGCCTCGTCCGCCATCATCGCCTCGGCCATCGCCTGCACGGTAAGGAAGCCTGCCGCCTTGAAATTCTCGCCGAGAACCTGGCCCAAGCCCCATGAGGCCGATTTGAGCGCCGCGGTTTCGTCGATCGCACAAGCTGCTCTGAGCCGTGGGTAGCTGTCCCTGGGATAGGGCTTTGCGCCCCACTTCGGATAAGCGAGGCCGGCGGCTACCGCTTGTGCCCGCTTGGCACCCGACAGGTTGCGGTAGAAGACGTGCGGTTCGAACAGGATGACCGGCCGGCCAACGGCGTCGAAGCCATGCCCGCTGGTCTCGACATCGAGGAACGCGTGCATCTCGTCCTCGCCGACGCCGATCCGGGCACCGAGTTTCGGCAAGTCTATATCATCGAGGCGCCTGGCGGCGCCCCTGAACGTCATGTCCATGGGCAGTCCTTTCCGCCCTCGCGGGCAAGGTTTTGAGGTTGAAAAAGCAGATGCGCGGCGGCAAAGCAGAATTGGGCGGCAGCCCGCGCCGATGTGGCAAGGAAGGTTGATGTTTTCGACCCGCCGTGTGAAATGGCCGCGGGATGGTGCACATGTCTGATGATGAACAAACCGCTGCGGCGCGCTGGTCGGTGAAGTCCGAGCTCCGCGCCGTTGCTCGCGACAAGCCGTTGCTCGCGGTGCTGGCGGCGATCCTCTGTCTCTATTGTGCGTTTATCGCCGGACCGATCGTCTATGCGGTGCTGGCCATCAACGGCATTGCGGATTTCTTCAAATGAAGCCGGTTCCGGCGATATCGCTGCGGTCAGGCGCGCTGCGTTTTCGGCCCCGAAATTGCTTGGCCTGGATGAAATTGCCTAGCCGGGATGAAACTGTTCCCGTCTATCGTTCGTAGCTTTAGCGGGAGGACACGTGACGATAAGAATCAGGCTTCCGGGCGGCACCTTGAAGATCAAGAAAAGGAGCGAGCTGCGGCGCCGCGAGCAGAACCGCGAGGTGCCGGTTTGGCAGGTCGGCAATTACTTCGTCATCTGGTGGCCGAGCGGCGTGTCCGATCGCCCATCCTCGCCCAGAAAATCCTCGCCCAGGAAATAGCCCGCGCACCCGACGATCCCGACTGGGCATGCCGCCTCGGTGATCAGGAGCCGCCGTGCGCGCCAAAACCTCAAAGCCGCTCGACTAGTCCCAGAAATAGTCAGCGGGCAGGCATTGACTCTTCCGCAGCGGAAGGCGATGCTGCATTGCACAATTTGGGGCGGCGGAAGCGATGGCAGTGCGTATCAGAATGCCGGGCGGCACGCTGAAGGTGAAGGTGTACCGCGAATTGCGCGACCGCGAACGCGCCCGCCGCATACCCGTCGTCAAGATTGGCCGGATTTATTTCACCTGGTGGTCGAACCGCCAGCGCCTGGTTGACGATCAGTCGCCAGGGTGACGCATGAATTTTTTCGGCTGCCATGCGCCTGGGAAAGCCCGCCCCGACCTCCGCCGGCCAGTTTGCAAAATAAGTTGATGAGGCTGCTGTTGACTCTCCCGTAACGGAAGGTCTCTACTTACCGCATTGCACGAAAATTGCTGCGTTGCACAACGGGAGTTGGACCGATGGCAGTGCGTATCAGGTTGCCTGGCGGCACTCTGAAGATGAAGACCTATCGTGAGTTGCGGGCCAGGGAACGCGACCGCCGCGTGCCTGTGATGAAGATGGGCTCGCTGTATTTTGTCTGGTGGTCGAAAAGCCAGGACCCGCACCAGAAGCCGCAGGACAGCAGACGGTAGCGGCTCCGCCGGCGGCCGGTCCGCGTCGGCGATGGACCCTGGCAATTCCGAAATACCGCCCAGCTATAGGATTTCTGGTCGGCCTGCTGTGCCATCGTTGGTGCGCACAGCATCCCGAGCGGCCCTCGCAGAGCAATTCTTCTGACGTCTTTTCGGCGATTTAAAACGGCGTCCAGACTGGCGGCCGCGGGCGTTTTGCAAGCTTGCAAACCGCCGCCGCTTGTCGCAATAGCTAAGCCGTGAGGAGTCGCATGGATGATGGAGACTGACCTGCTTATTGCGAACAGCCAATTTCGGTTGTCGGTTCAGTTAGCCGAAGGGCAACTAATCCCACCCACAATCATTGCTACGGACCTCGAAGACGCGGCGCCGGCATTCTTCGAAGGGGTACACCAACATTGGAAGCATTTCAGATTCTTTGAGCAATCGCGGCCTTTCGCTGAGAGGTTGTCAAAGCCGCACTTCGACCGTAACTGATATGCCATTCGTTCCATCATTCCTCTACCGCCTAGCCGGCATCACCTCCGGTCCCGCGACGAAGCTAAGTTTGCGGAGCGTCCGCAGTTTGCGGCGAGGCAAGCATGCGATCGGAGAAGAATGCATCATCAACGGCGTCTTTTCCTTCGATCGCGCTGATGCAAAGATCACCGTTGGAAAAAGATCCTATATCGGCAAGAGCCACCTCGTCGCGGCTGAGAGGATCGAAATCGGGGATGACGTGATCATTAGTTGGGGTACCACAGTCGTCGATCACAACTCCCACGCGACGGGTTGGCAGGACCGCAAGGAAGATATCGCCGACTGGCATCAGGGAAAAAAGGACTGGTCGAAGATCACCATTGCGCCAGTGAAGATTGAAGACAGCGTCTTTATCGGCTTCAACGTCATCATTCTCAAGGGCGTAACGATCGGCAAGGGATCGGTCGTTGGTGCGGGGTCTGTCGTCACAAAAGACGTGCCGCCCTTCAGTATGGTCGGCGGTAATCCTGCAAAGCAAATCGGCGGCGCTACTGCTAGATCAGCGACTTGAGCACAGAGCTCCGGCCATGTAGGCCATGCTGCGCATCGCCATGTTGGGTGCAAACCTGAGAAATTCGGTCCGCAGTCTGTGTTTTACCCATCCTTTTTTTTCGCCAGCCAGGTGCTGTTCATAGGCGAGGTCGTGCGCAAAAACCTTTAGCCGTTCGACCTTTAGCCCGGACGTTTTGAGAAGGTTTTCAAACGTTTGGGTCGTGTAGAAGTTGATATGCCCATACGGCCCTGACATCCGAATGGCCTTGCTGAGATCTCGCGTATGCTCCAAAGGCACCTCGATATAGAGCTTCTTGCAGACCCGAGCCGCCTCCCTCAGAAACATCCGTTCGTGTTCGACGTGTTCGACGACGTGAATGGCAAGCCCGAGATCGAACGACTTGTCGGGATGAGGGATGTGATAGCCGTCGAATACGTCGATGCTGGCCAGTTTGGCGATTTTTCTTGCCTTGATGGCCTCGACGCCGCTCTTCGAAATCTCGACGGCGCCAAGCTTCTTACCGAGCCCCTTCCTGTTCAGCTTATCCAGCACCGCACCTTCGCCAGCCCCGATGTCAAGAATCCTGTCGAAGAACTGGCCTTGAATGATCGCTTCGATGTGGCCGACCGACTGGTTTGAAGCTATGTCCCGTTTTGCGGCTACTTTTCCATCGGCGTAATAGTCGTCATAGATGTCGATGATGCTGCCGGCATGCGCCATGGGACAATCCTCCAAGGATAGCCCCCGCCGACCTCATCCTGCCATTGCCTGCGAATGGCGTCCAGCGTCGACTACGCCGCCGCCTACCCAGACCTCAACGAGACCCTCAATGTCGCCGTCAGGAACCGGGATTTCGCGGCTGTGTGTCGAATCCTTCGGCCTTGCGATCACGATCATCGCGCCCACCACCACCCATTCCTCGCCCTCCTCGAGGTCGGTGATGATTTCGCCCTTATGCTGAATAGCGAATGCCATTGCTTATCCCCTTTCCGCGACGTGTTCGATGAAGCGAAGCGCATTACCATCGTGGCCCGCATCATTGAAATGCAGTCCTTCCTGATAATGGCCTGAGTTGATGTAATCGAACCCATCGATCGGGACTGCCAGCACATTGCGCGACCGGTAGGTTTGGCGAATAGAACCAAGCGCAGCGTCATAGGTTCGCCCGCCTGTGTAACTCGCGTCCCACGCCGCCGAGGGCCGCGTTGGCGGGACGACGATGATGCGGGGAGCCAAAGCCGCTTCCAAAGTATTGAGGATCGTCGTGATTGTAGACGAAATGGCGGATGGTGCGGTGCCAAAGCTGTCGTTGATGCCCAGCGCAAGGACAGGGACAATTTTGCCGCCAGCGTAGCTGCATTGAGCGATGGACGAGGCAAGGCGCGCTGCATTGAAGGACGAGAACGTATAGCTCCCGTGTGCCGCGCGCAGCGTGCGCAGGCGCGGACGCGAGCCGGCCGCCTTGACGCCAAGCCGGATGAGCCCGGTGATCTCGACAGGCCCAACGACAGCCGTGAGCGTGTAATTGCCGCTTGCCGCCTGCCCGGTGAGCGACGGCCCCGAATACTGGTCAAGCGCCAGGGCGCCGGCGCAGTTGACGGTTTTGTAGGCCGCGCCGCCGTTGAAGGCGAAGGCAAGCGATCCCTGGGCGGCGTCCTGGGTGTAGTGGACGTCGACCTGTTCATAGGCGCCAGTGAACGCCAGGGACGCGCCGGCGGCGAGGATGATGCTTTCGCCGATCGGCCCTCGCGACCCTGTCGACACGCTGCCGGCGGCCGTGACGCCGTAGAAGGTTGGAACGTAGGTGGAGCTCGGCCGACAAGCAGTCATGCCCGGTTCATCGTCGGCAATGCCGATATTGGCAAAGCGGGTAACCAGGTTGAACCAGTGTTTCGGCCCGTCGCTGGCAAGCGCCCAATGGCCGATGCTATCGGCGATCAGACAGAGCACATCGTTGTTGGCGATGTGTTCGGCCATCTTCGCGCGAAACCCGTCATAGAGGTTTTGCAAAGAAGGCCGGCGCGGAATGAAGAAGCGCTTGCCGCCGACCGTCGGCTTGCCCGGCCCCCAGAGGCCGTCGCCTGATGCAGGGATGGCCGTCAGGGCAAAGCTTCCAGGCGGCACATAGGGATTGGGGTGAGCGGCCGCCGCCGACGCAAACAGCGCAGTCGCATCGACGACGCCGTTCGGATCGGCGCCAGCAAGCAGGTTCATGCCGGTATTGCTGGCGCCGCCGGCCAAAGCTCGGTCGGCATCGGCGAGCAGACCGGTCTTGATCGTAAAGCGGACCTCGCACCGATGCTGCGCAGACGATGCTACGGTCGCGCCATTCGACAGCGCGCCTGCCTTGATCCACGCCGGGATGCCTTGCGGGTTGGCGCTGTTTTGGAACTTGTAGGCGCCACCGCTGATCGCCGGATATTTGCCGGCTGGGATCGGGATACCCAGCGGGATATGAGCGACGCCGTTGATCAGCGTCACGGCATAGGTGCTTAGGACGTTGACGACCAGCCCGCCGAGATAGTCCACCACATGAATGAGCGCAGCGCCGGCGCCGGCGCCAGCGCCGACGTCGACCGCTGTAATATAGCCGTCGGCCGGCGCTGGCGTCTGCATGATGACGCTGTAGCTGCCCGGAACATCCGACCCCGTGTTGACCAGCGTCGGCCAACCGATTTCCTGGCTAACGCCGACAGCGGAACCGAGACCGTTTGCCGTGGCATAGGCAGCACGCGCCTTGACGGCGACTTCGCCGGTGAAGGTCGCCTTCCACTGCGGGCCATTTGCCGCGCCTATGGTCTTGGCAGTGTGCGAGCCCGGAACTGTGGCCGTGAACCACTCGACTTCGCCGTTCGGAATTGCCCCGGCGGTATAGTACCAGCTGCCAGCGCCGGTGCGCTGGACGCCCATGACGCTGCCGGCAGGCTTCAGGATCGAAAGCCCTGAAACAACAGACGACGGGCCAGCTGGAACAGATATTGTTTGCTCGGAAACGAGGCTAAGCGTCCCGTCGCCCTCGACGTGGGCAATGACGATGTGGGCCGTCCCCGGCGTGGCGCCAAATCCAAGTTCCAAGACCGACAAATATTCATCGACCGTCGACAGCGATCCGGGCCAGAAATAGACACTGTCGTTCGTAATCAACGTGCCGCCGACGGAGCCGGTGATCGGAACTGGCCCGACGACCCGTGAGCTGATCAGGGCAATTTCCGCCGGTGCCGCCCGGACACCCGTATCGACGGCAATCGGTCCGGCCCCGACATTGTACAACCCCAAAGAACCAGTCGAAACTTCGGTCCAGAAATACTCGCCGACATCGACATTCCTGCCCAGCACCGCCGCGGCGGCGGCGCCGGCGAGCCCTGCCGACGCCGCAAAACTGAACGTCGGCGCCACTGTGTAGGAGCCCGGCGCCGTGATCAGTATCTGCGTCAGCGCCCCGCCCGCCACCACGAAGCGGCCGGCGGCGCCCGAACCGGTCCCGCCGGTAAACGCCAGGTCGAACGTGCCGTTGGCGCCGCCGGAGCCGGCGGTGATCGCACCGTTGCCGGCGACGCCGAGGCCGATTGCCGCCGCCGTCGTCGGGAAAATGCCCTTGCCGTAGAGCGAAGCGTCACGTGCGGCCTGGGCGCTGATGACGGCGGCCGCGGCGGCGACGGCATCGGAATTGGTGGCAACCCGGTCGGCTGTGGTTTGTCCGGCATTCGCGGCGGAAGCGGCGGCACTGGCGGATGCCTGGCCGGCGCTGGCGGCGGCGGCATCCTTCAGCGCCTGGGTTTCATCGCGCAGCGCTTCGACCTCTTCGACCACGTCGGCGATGTCGGGCGGAACGGATGCGGCGATGGTGATGGCATCGGCGCCGACGGCCGGCTCGTCGGCCGTGAACTCGAACACGCGGTCGGCATTGACCGATCCGATCTGGGTATGGACCGTCGTGCCCTTCTGCAGGGTGCGCGTAGAACGGGCATCGGCGGCGCGGAACCAGTCGCCTTCGCTCGCCGTGTAGATGCCGTTCTGCGTCGGGTCGGCCTGGTCCTTGACCAGCACGCGGTCGCCGATTTCGGCCGGCACGCCGTCGATGGCCTGCAGGCCGTACAGGAGGATGTCGACCGTGGTTGCGAGGCGCACGGGTTCGCGTTCGCCGGTCAGGAGGCGAACGGCGGCAGTTGCAGGTCGGGACATGAGGGCTTGCTCCATAAAAAAAGCCCCGCATAAGCGAGGCTGGAAGGGGTTCGGTGCTGGTGTGGGAAAGCTAAGCTACGCGGCCGGACACCGCGCTATTCGGCGCAGCCGGTGTATTCACGGACGATTTTGCGGATAGTGAGCAACGCGGTCCAGGGCTACAGCAATCCGCCAATCAGCCTTCTTGTGCCGCCCATTGCCGCCAGCCCGCAGGCCATGCCCGCGCAGTCGGCGACCCAGTCGAGGACATCCATATCGCGCGCGATCAGCTGCGCGCCCTGAAGCAGCTCGATCGCCGCGCCGGTGATGGCGAGGAGCACGACCAGCCTCGTCTTGTGTTCCGGCCAGCCGAGGCTTCCAAGCGCCGCCAGCACAGCGAACGCCGCGGCGTGGTTGAGCTTGTCGTGCTGGAAGGTGAAGCCCATGTCCAACTCCTGCAGGAAGCGCACCGGCGAAAGCGCGAGCAGGAGAACACCGGCCAAGGTAAGCAGAAAAGCGATCCTTGCCACGGTCGGAAAAGTGTCTGTGCGCAACAGGTCAATCCTTCATCTGAAACAGGAGGCGATCCGGACCGCCAACTGACCGCCCGGCGGTTAGCAGGCCATAAGCCAGGATCGTGACCACAATCAGACCGCTGTCCCGATGGCGGCACCAAACCCCGGAGTGGTTGCCATCGACGGAGTGGCGTACCCACCGGTGATCGCGCCAGCACTGATCTGGTCGAGCCGTGCATCACTTTGGGAGCAACGGAAGCACGTTCTCGTCAAGAAACTTCAGACGGCTGCCCAACATTTCGGCGTAGGCAGGGGTCGCCGGCACGTTGACGGGGATAATGTCCGCGACCGACTTTCCCTCTCGCGCGGCTTCGACCCACTCTTCCATGGCGCCTATCTAACCGTCCAGGGCAACATGGGGTGGACGCTGTCTAGATTCGGAGCGGCGTCATTCATGTTGTTCGCCTTCTGCTTTTGCCATCTTCTATTAGCCCAGCGCGCATAATCTCCAGCATCGCTGTGACGCTGTATATGATCGGCCCTGGTAGGGGTAGTATGTTTTGATACATGATCTGCCCCACCGTCGTCTCATCTCGAACATTAGCCTATAATCCTTGCGCACGCCAAAACCGTCGTGACTCGTCTATGCGTTCACTTCCAACCGGACCAAAGCGGAAGTAAACTCCGCCACCATTCAGAATGTGTTTAGGTGATTTTGTCGCGCTTCCATGGCGAAGACTTTGTATCGCGCCACGCACGCCAGCCTAACGGCAAATCCGCCAACTGTGCAACAGTTCCATCAAGCTCGACCACCTCGACCAAGGCCACTAAAATTAGGTCATCTTGATCAACTTCAGCTTCATTTCCGTAGAATTGCCACGACTCATTATCGTCGCCGTCATCATCATGTGACACATACGCAATCCAGCCGCCCCCCCTAAATATCTTCCGAGTCGAAATAACGGCTGTGTTTTTTGGGTTTTCGAACTTCCATTCGGTCATATGTCACCTATTTATTCGATCTTTCTATATTCTCAAACACAGCCGTAAGACGAAGATTTTTATGGCTATTTGATCCTGACGATTTTGTCTTGTCAGCGGGATTAACCGGATCTATGTGATCGATGTGAGCTTCATTTTTTGGAGGAGTTACGCCTCTTTTGCTTTTCTTTGCTGGAATTATTTCTATACCACTCTCATCCGATCTCAAAATTCCATCATTCACCCTTTTATTTTCCTCGAAAATAGCTATCCTCTGCTTCTTTGTTGGATCCTTGCCGGACGCAACGTTGGGAGGATCTTCCAAATGCGTATAGGGCCTCCTTATTTCTCGGGCCTTGCCGGTCGAGATCGGAATCTCTTCTGCATTGACAGAAACCGGGGGAGCCCCACTATCCAGTACGATATCAGGTTTAGCATTCGCAGAACGCCCGGCAAGCCTTGCCACCACCTGGCTGCCAACTGCACTGAGCCCCTCGGCAAGGACATTGCCGCCCGCCTCCCAAAGCGCGCCGTTGGCAATTCCCCAGGGGACGCTCTGTCCTGTGTTGAAGGCGTATGCCCCGCCATAAGTGCCACCCGCCACACCCCCGACGCCAGTTCGGGCAGCAAGACCGATCAAGCCGTTCTCTGCCGCCGCGCCAACGCTTGCCCGGCCCAGCAAACCGAACAAACTCTCCGCCAGGTCATATCCGCTTAAGCCGGTGCCGAGGGCTTCCGCCGCCCAACCGGCCGAACCGGCCCGGTCCTCGGCGTCCTCGGTCTTGGCCTGTTCATCTTCGAGGAGGTGCTGGTAGTTTCCTCCCGACCAAGCGGAGTCCAGCCCGGCGGAGATCGCATCCGCACCGCCGGCGGCCGCGCCCTTAGCCGTGAGGCCGCCGACATCCGAGAACGCCAAGCCGAATTGCTGTAGCCACGGCATGGTGCTGTACTGGGCTTGGGCCGGATGTTCCCCGATCCACGCCAGCCCGTTCTTGAGCACTGCAACCTGGGCTTCCAACGACTCTGGCGCGACGTTCGGATCTTGGGCGGCCTCGGCTCGCCACTGGGCTTCCGCCGCCACAGAAATGGGTTGTCGCCTTGCGGGCATCAGGATCGCGAACCGCCAGGACGATCGAACTCAACTTGGCAAGGCGTTTTTCGAACGGCACACCTTGGTCGATGTATTTCGCCGCCTGCTGGCCAGCTACGGCCCAGGGCATTGGCAGTATTCGGTCGAAGCCCAACTCCTGCTGAGCAGCGACGGCCCAGGTGACGGCAGCCTTATAATCCTCAGGAGCTGTGATCTTGTCCCAGTCCGGAGCATGGTTCGGGAACAGTTGGCCGACGTAACCGGCGGGATCGGCGCGCCTGGCACCCAGCACCAATTGCGCGGCGCCGGCCCTTATCTCATATTGCTCCCGCTCTTCCGGCGAGCCGTAGGGGCCGGGTTCAAAATCCCGAATCTGGGCGTGTATCGCCTGGTTCGGAACGGGTCGCATGTCGAAAACCGCGCGGCCGATATCAGCCGTTATGTCGAAGGCTTGGAGACGCTTGCCGCCATCTTCGGCGCCGTACACGGCAGTGAAGTCTTCGGCACCCGGTGTCTTGCCAGAATAGCTGCCGGTATTGGCAATGGCAGCCGGCGCGTTCTGCAAGGCGATGTCGATGTTCGTGCGCGCATCGACCAGGCTTGCCACAGTCGCTACCTGCGCCTTCTGGCCGAGATCCTGAACCGTGTCCGGTGACAAGTCGGCAATCCAGGGTCCTGCGGCAGCCCAAGCCGTATTTCCGACGGGCCCCACGGAACCCGTGCGGATAGGTGTTTCGTCGGACGGAAGGCCACCTACGGGCGCTTCGCGCGTCGCCAGCACGCTGGACCCACTCGCCCGAGGTCCGCCCACAGCTTCGATGGTATCGTCCTTAAGTCCTGCCGTCCGTTGAGACCGGCCCAGTCCCCAGCACCTCCGCAGCGCGCTTCGGGTCCTTGGCGATCATCGCCCGGACAAGCGCCTTTGCCGTGTTGCTGCGCCAGTCGGCCTCGGCCGCCTGGCGGGCCACCGGGTTGCCCATCTTGCCGATCAGCTCGAGCCCGCTCTGCCTGATCGCCTCGAATGTTCCTGTGTCGTCCGGGTCGCCCTGGGCGATGGCGCTTGTGTAGCCGTCCTCGACCTTGCTCCACTCGGCCTGCTCATAGTTCTGGCGCCGCGCGTGCTGCTGCGCGGCCATGCGCGCCGAGCCGGCGAGCCGCAGAGCCTGCTTTTGGGCGAGGAAATTGGCGCGTTCGCCCTCCGGCACTTTCGCCGCGGTGTCGTCGAAGATCTGGTCGAACAGGCCGGGCTTGACGACGCCGTCGCTGCGCGGATCGAGCTGGCCATACATGAAGTCGTGCAGGCCGCCGCCGTCGGCCGGCGCGGTCTGCACCGCCACGGCCTCGGCGTGCGCTATGCGTGCGTTCAGCTCGCGGCCGATAATGTCGGCATCGAAAGCGTCCTGCTGCTGCTTCTGTTGCTTGAAGCGCTCGGCAATCGCCGAGAGCTCGTCGCCAAAGCCTTGCATGGCGGCGCCCACCGGCGAGCCGCTGGGATAGGAGGCCACAGTGCCGGTATCGAGGCGGCGCTGGGCAAGCTGGAGCGGGATGGTGGCCATCAGTAGAGGCCTCCACCCGGCGCCGGCGGGAAGGCGCTTCTGCCGAACGTCACCGCCCTGGCCGGGTCGTAGAGGCCGGAGATGCCCGACACGAGGTTGCCGCCGGCCTTGAAGATCGAGGCGCCGACCGCCTGCCTGCCGGAAAAGCGCGCGATCGCCGCCTGCGTGGCGAGACCGTTCTGGCGCAGCTGCGAGCCGTACTGGATCGCCTTGAGGTCGAGCTGGCCCTGCCTGGCATTGGCTGCCAGCACCTCGGTCGGCGAACCTGCGATGGCGACGCCCGAAGCGCCGGCCTGGGCACGCGCCTGGGCCTGCAGCAGATCCTGCTTATGGCGCTCCTGGCCCTGCTCGAAGGCCGAGCTTTGGGCGTCGGCCCGCGCCTGCTGTTCATAGGCTTTGGCCTGGTAGTCGGCCATCTGCTTCGACTGCTGGCCTTCCGCCAGCGCGCCGCCGACCGAAAGCGCCGTACCGATAAGAGCTAGTGTGCACATGGTCAGCCTCGTTCGCCGGCGGGAATGAATTTGCTTTTGATGCCGTCGACCGGCGCACCGATCGAAGGCCGCCGGTCGAGCACGCCGCCAGGGCTGAGGAAGGACAAAAGCAGCCGGTCGGCCTGGATCGCCGGGCGGCTGAGACGCGATGGCGCGACGGCCCGCGGGCCGGCCATGGCGGTGCGCCGGATGGTGGTCAGGTTGACCTTCAGGTCGACGGCGCCGTCGGCATCGAAAAGGCCGTTGGCGGCGATGATGGCGCGGCTCAAGACATCGGCCGCGAACAGCTCCTGGCGCAGCTGTTCGATCAGCCAGTGGACGGTGCGCCAGCGCTCGCCGAGCGCCTCGGCCTTTGTCCTGACCTCGTCGCCCGGCGCCGGCGTGGCGGCGACGGCTTCGGCGGGGGGTTCGTCCAGGGGGGCGCCAACGCGGCGCTCGTCCGCGTCCTCGATGGTTTTCTCGATCAGCGCGATTTCAGCGTTGCAGTCGTCCAATGCGGCACGCGCCGCCGTCAAATTGCCGGCGCCGAAGATCGCGTGAAACTTTTCCGTTTCCAGCTCGCCCTTGCGGGCGATCGCATCGTTGAGGTCGGTGTCGAGCAAGGCGCGGATGGCAGCGAAATCGGCAGCCGTCCGCGCCCTGCCGAGGTCTTCGGCATGGGGGATTTGAGTCACGGGTGGGTTCCTTGGTTGGGGAAGCGATGGAGGACGGAGCGGGTGATCTCCCCCCTCGAGGGGGAGATGGCCGGTAGGCCAGAGGGGGTCGTCTCGCGTGGGGCGCCGGCGTTCTTCCCCCGCGATGGAGGCGATAGGAGGCCGCGTCAGGACGAACCGACCCCCTCTGTCGCCTTCGGCGACATCTCCCCCTCGAGGGGGGAGATCAGCAGTTCCTAAGGCTCGGCGTCGAACACCGGTGTCATCGCCCTGATCGTGCAGGGCGTTGGATTGACGTGGCGGATCTTCACCCGCCCCTGCCCTTCCCAGCTATCGTCGATTGGCACCTCGACATTGCCGGTGAACAATTTCGCCACGCCGTCGGGTGCAACCACGGACGGGATGCGAACCTGCTCCCAGCGGCCGCGGATGAACGACTGGACCTGAAGCCCGGTTGTGTCGGTTTCCAGCAGCGAAAGAATGAGCTTGGCCACCTTCTTGCGCCGCCCGACGATCGATCCGTCGCGGCCGCCGACATCGAGCTCCAGCGTGTTGGCTTCGGACTGGTAGCCGAGCCCGACCTGCCATTTGGCTGCCGTAGTCCCATCGGGCAGCGAGACCGCGCCAGCGGCCACAGCAAGGCCCTTGTAGACCTTGCCATCGGCCAGGACGTCGGCTGTTTCGCCGTTGAGATGATCAAGCCCTGAGACCGTGCCCACAGCGACGCCATCATAGGTCAGGCCGCAGTCGACTTCGAATGCATCGCCGATCCCGCCATACTCAAACGGCGCGGTCTTTATTTCGATATAGCGCCTGGTCACGCCGCCGATCGTGCGTTTGACGATCAGCCAGAGATCGTCGTTGCCGTCCTGGCCGGGCGTCACCACGGCGCTTTCGACAACGGCCCAGTTCGATCCTGCGAAGCTTCCGGCGATCTGGTGGATGTGCATGCCGCGAACGTCCTGCGACGGCTGGTGCGTGTAGCCGCCGAGTTCGCCATCCCCGAGCGGGAACCACAGCAGCGGATCGGGGTCGGTCTGGAAGGCGAGTTCGACGACGCCTTTCTTGGGAATGTGCTCCGATATTTGACCGACATCGTCGGAGCTGAAGCGGCCGGTGGCGTTTTGCGTCAGCTCGGCGATCGATTTCCGCGAGCGGGTGACATAGAGGAACGACTGTCCCGCATCGACAGGACGCAGCGGGGCACAACCGAAAGTCCGCGACCGGCGGTTCTTGAACGAGGACGGCGTCAGCGCCTCGTCGATGCCGGAACCCGACAGCGCCCTCACCCCGCCAAGCGTTCCGATGATCAGCGCGCCGTCCGATTCCGCCACCCACGTAATGTCATTGGCCTGGCCGCCGCCGGCCTGCACGAATTCCAGCGCGTCGGTGTCTTTCTCGCCGGTGGCGAAGTTGTCGAAATCGCCGGTTTGCGAGGCATAGACCGAGAATTTGCGGCTGAACGCCAGGCGCTCCTCGTAAAGCGAACCGCTCTGGACATACTTGCCGGGCACGAACGTGCCGAGACGCCAGCGAATGATCGGGCTGAGATCGGGCAGAGCATGCCCGTACAAATGGACCGTGACCACCGTGGTGCTGGTCCGGGCAACGATCTTGGCCCAGCGCCAGAAGCCATCCGCGCCAAGCAGACGAATGGCGCGGCCGATATCGCTGGTCTGGAAGCCGATGCCGTCGTTGATGCCGACGATCGAGGAGGCCGAAAGATCGAACGGCGTTTGCGACGGCGCGTATTCGTGCAGGGCCAGTTCGGCGATAGCGGTTCCGTCGCTGCCGCCACCTGAAAACAGCAGCTGATAATATTCGTAGGCAACCGTGTTGTTGAAGCCGTCGAAGAAACGGGTTTCCGACTTGGACCAGCCCGTCTCTCCGTCCCGGCTGTCGAGCGTCGTCCAGTCGGTGTCGTTGTGCGAGGCCTGGAATTGCCACTGGGTCGGCGATGCAGTGTCTGAGATCATTCGTGGCGGTAATCCAGTAGGCGTCGACCGTCTTGGCCCCGCCGCCGCCGAACTGGTAGCGCAGATACCCGCTCGGAAAGCCCGCTATGTTCTCCCCCTTCTGCTTGTCGCCATCGAACACCTGCCACACGTCGGATGAGCCGTTGCTGTTGCTGACCGTGCCGCTTGGCAGCGTATTCGCGACCATGACCGGCATGGCGTTGCCGGTTGCGGCCGGCGTTAGCGTCGTGGCCGTGGTGTTGATCTTGTCGTATGGGCCGTCGAGAAAGACGAAATCGGCGAGCGTCCAGGTCGTGTGCGCGGTGCGCGTCAGCACTTTGACCGGATGATCCTTGTGGGTGATCCACATCTGGTCTGCCGACTGGACGAATTGCAGGTCGAACAGATCGGCCTCGGGATAAGGCGAAACGACTTCGACCGTGCCGACGCGCGCGCCATAGGCATAGACGCGGATGTAGAGATCGCCGAATTCGAGCGCATAGGCCTGATCGGCCGAGAAGATGAACGGGATCAGCCGTGTCGCCTTTGACGGAGCCTTCACCTGCGCGCAAAAATACGTGCCGCCGCGTTTCCTGATGCCGCCATGCGGCAGCGTGACGAAGTTCGTGCATTTCGACAGCGCCGCCCGGTAAAGGTCGAGCGAGGCGCGAGCATGCAAGCGGGGAGAAATCTCGCCGCGGATGAAAGCATCCTGGACCGGATAGAGCGTGGTCATCGGCCGACGCCCCGGCTGTCGCCGCGCTGGAAAGCCCAGGACGTCGTCGAAAATCTGCCGCCGCGCTGGATCGCATTGGCCGAGTAGGCGGCGTCCAGCGCCCTGTCATAGGCGCTACGGGCGACGTCGATCATGCCGGACTTGTGGGTCAACGGATGGGCGATCTTGATGGCGAGCGCCGCAACCAGCACCTCGGTGAACAGCGCGTCCCAGTCGTTGGGGTCGGTCAGATTGGCGACATAGCGGATGACGCGCGGTCCGGCCTGATCGGAATAGACCAACCCGGCCTCCTGCCGCCATGAGAGCGGAACGCCATCCGGCTCGCCATTCCCTGTCAGCGGCAAGGGCCGCAGGCAATCGGCGGGAAGCTCATAGGCGAAGTTCAGCGTGCCGGCGCCGCTGCCGGTGTCGAAGCCGGCGACCGAGGCCGCCAGGATGGCGAAGACAAAGGCGTGCTTGGTCAATTCGGCCTCGCGGGTCAGGTCGAAATGCAGATTGAGCAGGCGTGCCGCCTTGGCGTCCTGGTCGAGGCTGTCGATCGGCGCCTCGTCGAGCACGGCGAGCGCCATGTTGGCGATGTCGAGCGGGGTGATGGCCATGGCTCAGGCCTCCGGCTGTGTGATTGGTCGGGGAAAACGGGGCATGGTGCCTCCACGGCAAAAAGCCGCTTCGAAGCGGCTGGGATTTCTTGTGATTTTGGCTTGGGCGGAACGTTGCACGTCTCGTGCATCGAACGTCACGACGCCAACCGCCCGTCAGGAAGCGGGTGGCAGGCGCTGCGTGATCCGCCTCTTTTCCGTTCGAAGCAAGGAAGACGGCAAAGCTTCGGTTGTTGCAGTTTCACGACACCGCCGCGCAACGCGGCGATGTCTTGCCTGAATTGTGTCAGCCGACGTGTGCGCCGGTCGAGATCCCTGTTTCAGCTGACTTGGCAAAGACGCTTGCTTTCACCCTTCCGGCACCTCCCGCCAAAGCCAAGCCCCTGTCCAGGGCGTCCTGAAGACTTGGCGTGTAGTAGGCGGTGTCTTCCAGGCCGCTGAAGAAGTTTATGCGATGAACTTCCCCTTTCTTGCTCATGACAATGCCCGCTTTTCGGAGCACTTCCTGAACTGTTTTGTATTTCATGTTCATGGTGACCTCCCTTACCAAGACAAGGCAGCATCGCCCTTTCTTGTAACTGTTTGGTGCCGTCGATTGGCCAAAGGGCAACACGAATAATGTGGTGAACGCCAAAAGTCGCACTCTGGTGCAGCGCAGTGGGTGAACTTGGGGTTCGCCACATCGGCCGACCTACCGTCCAGAAGGGGCGGGAGTTCTTCACTCCTGCCCCCTTCCAGCCCGATCAGGCCTCCGTCGTCTTCAACGCGATGAACGTCATGTGCTTGACGCTCGACGCCGTCCGGTCCCAGTTCGCCGCCAGCGCCAGTTCCGCATCGGTGGCAAATTCGCCGGCCGAGGACGCATCGAGGAAGCGGGTGCCCGGCACATGCGGCACGAAATGCCGGCGGCCGACCATTTCGGTGACGTGTAACGCGCAAGATCAGATGGCATCAGCGGCCGAATTCTGGGAAAAGGTAGGATAAGCCTCGAAAAGACGCGCAACGCCTTGAAACGAATGGCTTTACCGGCAATGGCCAACAGCAGAGAAGCCGGGCACCAAAGGATACCGTCGCGCAACTTCACTTGGCACCAAACCTGTCACAATGTGGCGAAAGGGTGGCGGAGGCACAATCGCGCGACAAAACCGGTCGAAAGCTGCTAACCCCTGTTGAAAAAAGGGAAATTCGGCGCGGCGGTGTGGGTCGTATTGGCGGAAAACCGGCTTAAAACCGCCTTTGAGGTCCGAACGAACTTCTGACCATGCGTCAGAGTTCGCAAAACCACAAATGCGCCCGTCACCAGCGGCGACAAGGGCCTGAATTCATTACATTATCCATCCGTTAGGATGGACGAAAAGTGGCGCGCAAACTCTGACGTGTGGTCGGAACAACTCCGAACACAAAAGAGGCCGCGTTTTGCGGCCCCTTTTGGACCAAATCACACTATGGCCGTAAGCACAGATCGGATAGGGCGATAATGCCCTCCATGGCAGTCGTCCACAGGGAAACCGTGCTCGAGTCATCGACCGCGCTGGCGGGCATAACAACCCCCCTGAAAATCCGGGAAAAGCGGTGACAAAATAGCCACGCGATAGCGAGACACCGTGATGCAGTATGACATTGAGCGAGAACAGCGAACCAAGCTGGAGATGATCCCGGATGCCGGTATTCCCGCCCTGCAAAAGGCCTTTGATCGGGTCAAAGGCAAGCGCGCGACAATCCTTAAAATCTGGCAGGACACTAACGAGCTTCTAGCCGAAAGCGGCCTGCCGGCGACCAGCCAGTCAGGGTTCTACAGGTGGGTTGCCGGGATCAAGTTCGGGCGGATTAAAAGACCGGCATTGGACGGCGATCAGACGCCGCCTGCCGTGCCCCTGGACCTCGTGCGCGCCTGCCTCGCCACGATGCCCGGCACGGCATCGAGCATAGCAGCGGCACTGCGCACGATGGCAGACGAGATCGAACGCGCGGCGTCCAAACCGCTTCAGAAAAATTAGTGTCAAACCTGACACTAATTTCTTCGGGGCCGCTATCGGGAAACCAGTGACAATCGTGTCACTGGTTTTTCAATCGCCCAAAAACCAGTCTCAAACCTGAGACTGGTTTCCGGCGCTGGCGGCAGCGGCAGAGAAATTAACTGCAAACTTTGCAGTTAATTCCTCGGCCAGTAGCGTCCCGCAAAAAACTGACTGCAAACGTTGCAGTAGTTTTACCTAATGTAAGCCCGCAATTGGGTCAACTTGACCCAATTTCCGCGCGGCTCCGAAAACGGAGTGCAAACATTGCACTCAG
This sequence comes from Mesorhizobium sp. M0898, assembly GCF_040319695.1. Taxonomy (NCBI): domain Bacteria; kingdom Pseudomonadati; phylum Pseudomonadota; class Alphaproteobacteria; order Hyphomicrobiales; family Phyllobacteriaceae; genus Mesorhizobium; species Mesorhizobium sp. M0898. Next base: position 54,235 of record NZ_JAMYOE010000012.1, read on the forward strand.
TTGCGAATAGGCATATATCTGCCGGCAGAGCTTAGAAACTCTATCGCGGTGGTACGCGCCACCATGGCCCGGATCAGAAATTAGTGCAGAGTTTGCACTCAAATCGAAACCCGCGCCTGAACGGCGCTTTTTTTGTGCCCGGAAAATAGTCCAACTCTGGACCTTTATCTGGGAGCGGTCGCAGCAGCATCCACGCGGCCGGGAGATCACGGTGTATGTCCAGGGCGAAAGCCTAAAGACCGTGGTGCAGTCCGCGACTGTTTCTAACTCCCGGCTCCCGCGCCGAACGCGGGGTCACGCGCCTTAGAAAGCGCTCGCGGAGACCTACATGAAAATCGACCTAAGCCCAGTTCTAATCGACCGTTTCGAGCAAACCATTCAGGCCAGCCGTGCGCTGAATTACATGCTCTTCTGCACCCATCTTCACAACGAACCCCTCAACAAGGACAGCGACGGCATCAACACGTTGTTCGAAACGCAGATAGACCTGTTTGAAGGCATCCTGGCGACCATCGAAGCCGACCTCGCGCGCCAGCGCGCGAAACTGGGGGCCGGCCACGAACAGCCATCGTCCCCGGAAGAGCTTCGCGAGAAATTCATAGCCGACCATAGCCGGCGCGGCGTTGGCGTTCCGGCTCTCGCCCAAGCCCTCAACATGAAGGAAGCCGCTGTCGCCAAGCTAGTCGAGCAGTTGCTTGGAACAGACAACAAAAACGAAAAAATCGGATTGCGGCCGCACCAGGTCGAGCGCTCCGCCGTCAACGAATAAGGGCGGGCGATGTGATGATGAGTAAGCGCAAGGCAGACGCCAAGGTCCTGCGGCACGCGGCCGAGTTCATCGCTGCGGACGATCGGTGGCAAAAGGCAACCGCCAGGACAGCGGAAATCGAGGCGGAACTCACCGCCAGGACAGCGGAACTCAAAGCGGAGCTCGATCGCCTCAGAACCCGCATCCGCAAGGCCGAAAAGCGGGAGGCCAAGAAGGCTGCGGCGACGGCGCGCGCATTCAGCCGTGTCATGAGGACCCGCGCAAGCAGCGTGGAGGGCCTCCTCGCCAAGGTGAAGGTGCGGGGCCGCTGGAACACGGATGACGAGGTCAGCGAGGCGATCATCCTCAAAAGCCTCGTCGCCGACATCGAGGAAGGCGTGAAACACTGAAAAAACCAAAAGGCGCGGCTCCAACCGCGCCCGAATTTTTTTGCAGGAGAGAGAGGTGCAATAATGAGTAATCAGTACAAAGAGTGGTTGACGGTCGCAGAGATCGTCCTCGAACAGTTGCCGGGGCTCCCGAGGGGCCGAAGTGCCATCCAAAGTAAATTGAATGCCCTCGGGCACACGGCAGGCTCGCCGTTATGTCGATTTCGCCATTCGTCTCACCGTCGCGGAAAGCCAGGGAAAAGGGGTATCGAGTACCATTATTCATGTCTTCCCGCGGTTGCTGTCGTTGCCTTTGAGATACGCCATGTCCCCCCCCAATTTCGACTAAATAGCCCCGGCTTGGAAGCCATACGCTCAAACAAGGAGCCGCCCTTTCAAGAGTGGTTTACGTCACTGGAAATTGCGAATTTGAAGCTTCCGGGCCTTCCGGCTAGCGAGACCGCCATGAAGGCCTACCTTCGCCGGGAAGGGTATCGGTACAACTCTACCGTGACTAGGCCTAGATTCGGGACAAACAACGGCATTGAGTATCACCTTAAATGCTTACCCGATACAGCGCGGGCGGCCTACGAAGCCATGCGCACCGCAGTAGCATGGGAGGCTTTCGATGCAGGAATTTGACCTCGCGCTTACGGTGCAAGTCCCGGCTTCGGATTGGCATTATGCCCAGCGCCGGCTCACCTATCTCGAAACGATGTTGCTTCACGTTGTCCGCGACTTGGGCGAGGTGCAGGAATGGTTTGATGCCGGTGAACTGGCGGCGCTGAGACTGCCCGGCTTGCCGGCGTCACGAGCGGGTGTCACGGGACGGGCCAAGGCGGCGCGATGGTCGCGCCGCCGAATTGGCCGGCATCTGGTCTATCATGTCACGAGCCTGCCAGCGCCGGCTTTTGATGCGCTGATCGCGCGCATCCTCGATCTGCCAGAGCCGGACCCGATTGAAGGGGCACTGCGGAACCTTCCGGCGCTGGCCGGGCTCGCGCCAGCAGCGCGGGAGATCGAGCCGGAGAACACCGCGCCGGCATGGGTGCTGCCGCTCATGCGCCTCATGCGCGGTCCTGCCAAAGGTAGTCTTTCCTTGGCGTGGCGCTCGCTGCCGGATCATCTTCCTAAGGGGACAATATTGCCAAGCGTTACCGAAGCGGCAACGGTGCTGGTCAATCTCGGCTTGGCGGAGAAGATCGCGCGCTAGGTTCGGCTGGTCGAAACCGCCTCTCTTGCAGGCGGCGGCGTATCCGGTCTAGGTATCCTTCGCTCCCCCTCCTTCGCTAAAGCGACCGAGGGGGTGTTTCCGGCCTACCGACGACTTCGCTTCCCGCTCGTATCGTGCGGGCTATGAGTGACCCCTACTCCCCCGAAAATATCGCCGAAATAAAGCGCGATCTGACCGGCCATCTCGTTCAGATTTTCGAGCTGGTTGGCGCAGAGGCCACGCTCAAAATTGCGGCCAAGTGGGGAGGCGGAAATCTCTATGTCCCACTCCCGAAGTTCTTCACGCCCAAGAGCGCGTTGGCGACGGTCGTCGGATATGAGATCGGGCTCACGATTGTCCAAGGTTTGGGGTTCGAAGGCGAAAAGATCGAGATCCACCACGGGCCGCTTGGCCTCATGGCGACCGCCCGTCGGAAGGCGAGACGGCTCCTATCGGAGGGCCGATCTGTCCAAACGGTCGCGCGCGAAGTCAGGGTCGGGCTGAATACGGTCAAGGAGTGGAAACGGCAACTCCGAGCCGCGAACAACAACGCGCGGCAGCATCAGCCCGACAATGACGATCACCGCCTCCTGATCAAAGCGGCAGGCACGAAATGAGCACCGCCTGTCTCCCTTGCGGTTTTTCGCGGGGCGGAATACGTCTTTGGGGCCACGCCAAGGCGGGCATTATTTTTCCGCCATCCACGGCCTATTCTGGCAAAATCCCCTCCTTCGCCCGCCATGGCGGGCATTTATTGTTGCGGCCTCAAGGCTGCAAATGGGGCATGTCCCTTAATGACAATCATCAGCTTTCCAGCGAACTGCTAACGCTCCTGGGCGATGATGATTTTCTTCGTCTTGTGGAAGAGTATGGCGGTTGCCGGCTCTTCGTTCCATCCGGCTCCAGAGCCACGATGTTGGCCGATGAGATTGGGGTGCGCGCTGTTGCACTTCTCGCTGAAAGATATGCAGGCGCGTATCTCCGGGTGCCACTGGCCCGCGAGTTCTGCGCCAAGGTCTATCGAGCCCAAGGGCTGTCGAACCGAAAGGTTGCCCGCAAACTCGGCATAACCGAAACCGGTGTGGACAAGCTGTTTCTCCGGTTGAAGGTTGCCAGCCGTCGAAGCGGCAGGCGCGCTGCGGCCAATGACGACACAGGGCCATCCCGGCAAGCCGCCAACGACGACAGGCCAAAACGTCGCCTGATCCGCGCAGCGGGCGACGAATGACCCGCGCAACCCTTCTAAAATCGGTTTTGAACGGCCTAGGGCGCGTTCGAAGGGCAGCGCCGCTGCTCCGGGGCCTGCCCGATGCCGCGTTGTGCCTTGGCGGCCTTCCCTGCGGATTTCGCCAATGACGCTCAATCTCGCCCTCGTCATCAATGGCGACACTGCGCATGAATGCGGCCCGACTGAAAGGACCGAAAGGCAATGTGGTATGCGGTTGCGATGGACACCCTGCTGGACATGTTCCTGAAGCAGGAGACGGTTTCCCGCCAGGACCTCAAGGCAGAGCTGGCGCGGCGAATGGAGAAACACGCCGACAACGAGCTCCTGCGCGGGTCATACGAAGAGGCGATTGAGCAGCTAACAGATCCGATGTCGCCATCGCTGGAGTAGTAGCGGTGCGGTGTCATGACCAGAGGCGGCGGAGGCGAACTCAGCAGTCAGGTCGAAGCAACGCCGATGAACGAAACACATGCCCACAGCACAAGGAACCGAAGCAAGTGACCAATCTTTCCGCAGACCGTAACACACAGCGCAGAGAGCGCGGCTCGAAGTCGGTACCGATGGCGGCGGCGAAGATTTTCGCCGGCTCCATCGTCTGCCGAAACGCCACCGGCTATGCCACCAAGGGCGCGGCCGACACGACCTTGCACGCGATCGGCCGCGCCGCCGAGCAAGTCGACAACTCGGCCGGTGCACCCGGCGATCTCAGGATCAGGGTGGACGAAGGCATCTTCCGGTGGGCAAACTCCGGTGGTGGCGATCTGATCGGCATATCCAGCATCGGCCATCGTTGCTTCATCGCCGACGATCAGACGGTAGCCAAGACATCGGGCGCCGGGACGCGTGCCGCTGCCGGGATCGTGGTGGACGTTGATGCGGTGGGGGTTTGCGTCCTCATGGGCGAGGATGTTCTGGCCGAATATGACGCCCTGCGCACCGCCTTCGTTCCTGTCCGCGTGGCAACGCTGGTTGGGGCAAACGTCTATCGCAACGTCTCGGCCTATGCCGGGCGCGTCACGAAGATCATGTCCGTTACCGAAGGCGTCCTGACGACCGGCGACGCCACCTTGACCGGCAAGATCAACGGCGTGGCAATCACTACCGGCGTCGTCGCCATCACTCAGGCGGGTTCAGCAGCAGGCGACAAAGACGAAGCTGTCCCAACCGCAGCGAATGTCGTTGCGATCGGGGATGAACTGTCGCTGACAGTTGGAGGCACTAACGCATCGGCAACCGTCGCAAACGCCATCTTCGTCATCGAGCGCGACTGATGGCCGAGCTTCCAGACCCACACCAATATGTGCCGATCGGCGACTATCGCAGAGTGGTCGCTGAGGCTGACACCCTCCGCCAGGGCGTCGTCAGGATGGCGAGCGTCATGAAGGAATGGGCGGCAAGGCTCTGCGCTGGCAACGCCAATCTAACGGCCATCGAAATCGAACTCTGCTCGCAAATGGGCATCAACACCGAAGACTTCACCAACGCGCTTGGCGCGTCAAAAGCTATCCCGGAGCAGGACAAAAAATGCTGATCAACACCTCCAACCTTTCGGCCCTTTTCACAGGGTTCAAGACCGCGTTCACAACGGGGTTTGGGGCTGCCGCTCCGGCCTATAAGCAAATTGCCATGGTTGTTCCTTCCGGCACCCGCGAGGAGCAATATGGCTGGCTTGGTCAGTTCCCCAAGATGAGGGAGTGGCTCGGCCCGCGCGTCATCGAGAACCTTGCCGCACACGGCTTCACAATCAAGAACCGCGACTTTGAGCAGAGCATTGCGGTGCCGCGCAACGACATCCAGGACGACCGCTTCAGCATCTTCGGGCCAATGTTCACCGAGATGGGCCGATCCGCTGCCGAGCTGCCCGACGAACTGATTTTCGGTCTGCTCGGAAATGGCTTCACCGGCGCGTGCTACGACGGCCAATTCTTTTTCGACACGGATCATCCGGTGAAAGCCGCCGATGGTACAGACACCTCTGTGTCGAACACACAGGGCGGCGCTGGCGAGGCATGGTTTCTGCTCGATACAAGCCGCGCCATCAAGCCGCTGATCTATCAAGAGCGCATGCCGCTGAACCACCTCGTGTCGAAGGACAAGGAAACCGATGACAACGTGTTCCTGAACAAGGAATACATCTACGGCAGCGACGGGCGCTGCAACGTGGGCTATGGGCTGTGGCAGCTTGCCTACGCGTCAAAGCAGCCGCTGACGGCCGAGAACTACGAAGCCGCGCGCGCGGCCATGCAGAGCCAGCTGGGCGACGCCGGCCGGCCTCTTGGCATCAAACCTGATACGCTTGTGTGCGGGCCGAACAACGAGGGCGCGGTGATGCGCCTGCTCAATAACGGCTCGCGCATCGTCCTGGCCGGCGCAGATGACACGCCGGTAGCGGTGCAGAACGAATGGGCCAACACGGCCAAGCCGCTGGTCACCCAATGGCTGTTAGCGGCCTAAAGAGACCTGCGAGGGGCGCGGTTGGCGACGACTGCCCCTTGTAGATGAGCCGGCCCTCCTTCAGTCCATGCGGGGAGGCCGGAAGTCCCCGGCGCGTTTCAGTTCACGTGAGCCGGGGCAACCGGGGGATGGCGCGTTTGTTGAGGGCGCGCTGTCCCCCCTCGTCCCCCCTTCCCAGTGAAAAAAGGTTGCACCCCCAATGGCTACAAAGATCGATATCGATCAGCTCACAGATGGCGAGCGCCGGCTAATCCTGTTCAGGTATGAGTCTCTTTTTGAGGTGCAAACGGCGGCCAATAATACGCTCGTGCAAAAGCTGATGGATAGGGCGCAACAATGGCAGGGGCCGGCCGAGGCTTGCAACGACCTGGCAACGATCCTGAATGACTGGTCGACGTTCCACAACAGCCTGTACAAACACATGCAGTTTGAGGTCGAAAAGCTGCTTGCTGGCGGGTTGCACTGACGTGCTTCCGAAAGACCCCAAAAAGCAGCCCAACTCGAAGGCCGGCGCGAAGGCGCATTTGGCCGCCCGTGCCGAACTCAAGCGCACCAACTGGGCCGGTGTCCATGCTGCCCAGCAACAGCGCTTCAAGGGCCGAATAAAGGGGCGCGCATAAATGGCGACAGACGGTATCCAGCTCCGTGTAGTCGACCAGGCCGTGCTAGAGACGCTCGACCGTATAGAGCGCCTGGCCAAGCATCCCCAAGCGATCATGTCGGAGATTGCCGGCTATCTGGTCTTCTCAACCCAGCAGCATTTCCAACGCGAGACCGGCCCGGACGGCAAATGGCAACGGCTCAGCCCGCGCACGGCCGCCAAGCGCATCGGCCGTAGTGGCCGGCGCGGCTACAGCCACATTCTTCGCGACAAACTCCACCTATATGAATCGATCACCGGCGAGGCGACCGACACCGAAGCAGTGGTCGGGACGAACCTGCCCTATGCGGCCATCCAGCAGTTGGGCGGCGTGGTTCAAATCCCGGCGCGCGAGCAGGATATCAATTTCGGCAAGACCAATCGTGGCCGTCGCTTTGTAGAGGCTTCACGCAAGCGGAAGGAAACTGTCCGCGTGTCGATTGGAGCGCACACCATCACTATTCCATCCCGACCGTACCTATATCTTGACGAGGAAGACCGGGCGGAGATCACTCGGAAAGTGGAGGACGCGTTTCGGGCAGAGGCGAGCCGGTAAAACAGGCCCTTTTTTTGGGGCCATTTTTAGCAGCCGATCTGGTGCCAAATGAAGTTGCGCGGAGGTGCCAAGTGATTTTGCGCGCTACATGACGCCGCCGCCATGGCCCTGCCGCGGCTTGCGGTCGAACTCGAGCGGGCCGCCTTCGGTGTTGACCGGCAGTTCGTTCCACAGGATTGCCTTGTCCTTGAACATGAACGCCGTGTAGACGCCGCTGGCAACCGGAATGTCGTCGTCGACGACGGCCCTGAGCCCCATGTAATAGGGGATCAGCGGCCCGCCCTGCTCGGACGACGGCACATAGTCGATGAGGTCGGCGAGCTTCAGCGCCTTCATCTGCTTCGAGTGCATCCAGATCGTCTTGAACTTGTCGGCGCGGTCGCCCACCAAATAGGCGGCCTCGATGATGTCGGTGTCGACGATGGAAGCACCGGTGATGCGCACCAGGTCACTGCCGTCATTGGCGATGTTGTCGGCCAGCACGCCTTTCAGTATGCCCAGCAGCGTCAGCTTGTTGGCGCGCTGCCAGTAGTCGGTCTGGCGGCGCACGACAAGCTTCTGCGGATCGTCGCCGGCAAGGATCGAGGTCAGATCCGGGATGCCCCAGGCCTGCGCACGCACATTGCGGGCCGCGACTTCGCGGCGCGCGCCGATCTTCTTCATCTCGATCGAGTCGGCCGGGTCGTCGTTGACCGGCTCGGACGGATCGTTGCCGAGGTCCTTCCAGCCGGGCATGTCGACGGAACGTCCGCCCAGGCTGAGCTTCGAGGCGATCGACGGGTCGGAAAACAGGATCCCGGCCTGGTAAATCTCCAGCGACTGGACGTGCTCCTCGAACGAGTATTGCGCATAGACGGACGGAACGATCGCGTCCGCGATACGGGTATAGGCGTCTGCCATTTTTGTCTTCCTTCAGGTTTGGGTTAAAGAGGATTGTTGGGCATCCACAGGTCGGGATTTTCGCCGGCCTCGCGTGCCAGCCGCCGGGCGCGGGCGGGGTCGCTTTTGACGAGCGCCGAGATGCCAGTCAGGTTGCGCTCGCCGGCGGCATTGCGCTTGAAGGGATTGCCTCCACTCAAGGCCGTGCCGCCGTCGATCGTGTCTTCGCGGAACATCGCCTCGCCGATGGCATGGAACGCCTTGGCGATCTGCGGGTCGGTCAAGGCACCGTCCGGCAGAAGGATGCCCTTCGCCTTGTAGGCATTGACCAGGCCGAGCTTCTTCATCGCCCGGTTGGCGACCTCGAGCTTCTGGCGAAAGCCATCGCTGCCGGTCGGCCCCCAATCCCTGACGAGATCGTCGTGCGTCGTCTCGACCGAACGGGCAAGGGCGATCTGCTGTGCCTGGGCCTGCTCGGCCATGTAGCCGACGAAGCGGTCGTGATAGGCCTGTGCGACCTTCGGGGTAGCACCTGCCTCGACTGCCCAGGCCTTGGACGCATTGGCGAGCTCGTCCGAATAGGCGAAGTTTTCGGGGAGCCCGTCGGGGCGCCGGTACTCGACCTTCTCGGGTGAGGTCAGCGGACGCATCGCCTCGGGCAGCCGGGCGTGGAACCTGTCCCAGTCTTCCGCGGCTGCATCGGCTGCCGGAACGCGCAGGCTCTCGCCCTGCTGCCGCTCCAGCTCCGCATAGGAGGCGAAAACCCGATCGAGGCTTTCAGGCTTGGTCCAGCCCTTGGTTTCAGCGAGCTTGCGGTTGCCTTCGGAAAGACCGTCAAACCAGCTTGTGGCCGTAGGCGGGGCGGACCCGTTTTCGCCGTTGGCCGGTGGCCGTGCAAGGTTGCCCGCCGGTGGCGCCGCCACCACGGACCCGGCGTCTGCCAGATCTGTCATGAGAAGATTCCTTTTGTTACAGAATTAAGGGCCGGTGATGAGAGCAGTGGCGGCGAAGCTTGGTATCTCCCACCTCGAGGGGGAGATGGCCGGCAGGCCAGAGGGGGTAGCCGCGCGTGGAGCGCCGACCTCATCTGTCGCCGGGCGTCGCGCCCGTCGAACCGACCCCCTCTGTCGCCTTCGGCAACATCTCCCCCTCAAGGGGGGAGATTAGCGCCTACGCATTATCGCCCCAGTTCTCCCAGAGCAGCGTGATGGTGCCCGACACCGCCAGCGTGCCGTCGGCGTCGATATCCGTGCCGGTCGCAAACGCCAGGTTGAGATAGAGGTCGACCGGCGTCACGGTGCCGTCGAGCGTCAAGGCTGCGGCAACATCGGCAATCGATGCGCTCGACGGCGCGGCACCCGCGCCATCCAGCGTACGGCCGGTCGCGCCCACCACATTGACCATGGTGCCTGCCAGTACAGCGCTCGATGCTGCCGTCGAGCCGAGCGACCAGGTCAGCGCGGCATTGTCGTTGATGGTCGAGGCGCGCGGCGTCAGCACGGCGAACTGCAATCTTGCCGTGCCGCCCTTGATCCGCACCTTGCCATCGAGAAAGTCAAAGAGCTTCTGGCTGGCAAAGCCCTGCGCATCGGTGACCGGCACCGGCATGGCATTGAACGAAAAGACGGTGCGGTAGGCGCCGCCCTGTCCGGTCGTCCTGGCGGTAAGCCCTGCCCTGAGTGGGGCAAGGCCAGCTTCTCTGGCGGCGGCACGCGAAAGCGTCCGGGCAAGACCTCGGGTCATTTGGTATCTCCATTCTTGCGGGATTGAAAACGGGGTCGGCTGGGCCGCCGCACGCAACAGCGGCAAAAGCTCATGGACATTTGGATCGGTAATGTGTATCTATACACAACATGAAGAGCGCCGATGTCATTCACAGGCTGTTGGCGGATGGCTGGTACGAAGTGGCTCGAAAAGGAAGTCACGCCCAGTTCAAGCACAAATCCAAGCCGGGCCGGGTGACAGTTCCGCATCCCAAGCGCGACATCCCGATCGGCACTCTCAAGAGTATTGAAAAACAATCCGGCGTGAAGCTGAGGTAGAGAAATGCGGAACTATATCGGATTGATCCACAAGCAAGCGGACAGCGACTTCGGCGTCTCCTTTCCCGATTTTCCGGGCCTGGTGACAGCCGGCGTCAACCTGGATGATGCCCGTGCCATGGCCGGGGAAGCACTGGCCTTTCATGTCGAAGGGCTGGTCGAGGATGGCGAGGCCATTCCCGAACCGTCGTCCCTGGAGGAAGTGATGTCGGACAAGGACAATCTGAGCGGTGTCGCCATCCTGGTTCCCTTGAAAGCTGAAGCTGCGAAGGTCGTGCGTGTCAACGTCACCATTCCGGAAGATGTCCTCGATCAGATTGACCGATATGCGGAGCGCCACGGCTACAGCCGATCCGGATTTCTGGCCGCTGCGGCGAAAAAGGTAATGCAGATCGAGGCGGCGTAGCGCCCTGGAAGGCGCGACTGGAGATGAAGCTCTTTGGGTCTTGTTCGGTTACTTTCTTTGCGGATCAGGCCGTCAGACAAAAACAACCATGTCTTATTTCGTGAGGCACGGTGCCTATGTTCCGCCGCAAATGCGACCGTACTTGGCAAAATCAGCCTGCGAATTAGTTCATAGACTTCAAGGGAGTATCAGACGATGACCATGTCCAGAGCCATTGCCGCCATGTTCGTAACCGCCGCGCTGGCAGGCTGCGCGCAGACCGAAGCACAGCAGAGAACCAGCACCGGTGCGCTGCTCGGCGCCGGCGCCGGCGCGCTTGCCGGCCAGGCGATCGGCGGCAACACCAAGAGCACGGTCATCGGTGCCGGAGCCGGCGCCCTGCTGGGCGCCGTTGTCGGCAATGCCACCACGCCGCAGCCGCCGCCCGGCGAACAGCTTTGCCGCTATCAGGACCGCACCAGCGGCCGCATCTACACCGCCCCCTGCGACGACCGCTACTACAACGGCGATTATTGATCGTTAGCCCCTTCTCCCCGTTTTACGGGGAGGAGGTCCCGGTAGGGGGATGAGGGGCAGCGCAAACTTCTGAAATGCCGGCACCGCCCCTCACCTGCCTGCCGGCATCGCTCTCCCCGTAGAACGGGGAGAGGGGCGCAGCGTCAACCTCGCATCCGTTTCCCTGACGATTTGGTCCTTCCCCTGATTAGAGGTCAGCGCTATCGTCCAGGGCTACCCACGGGGGCGGGCAATGCGGACTATTGCAACATTGAGGCCGGCGATCCTGCGCCTCATAATCCTTTTGTCGCTTTGCTTGTTTGCAATGGAGCCAGTGAACTCAAAAGATGGCGACGTCTTCATATGTTCAGTAAGCGACTTCCACACATGGTCCGACATACCGTCATCAGATGACTCGGGATTCGTCGCAGCTAACAAGGCCAGGAAATTTGATATCCAAGAATTTGCCGATCACTTCATTGTAACCAGCAAATCGGGCACGTTCAAACCATCGTCAACGAAATACGATATCTTCCGACGAAACGTATATCAGATCGCTGCATTTGACAGCACGACATTTATGCTCGACATCTTCGTTATGAGGACAGCAAATATTGAAGGTCCTCCGACCAAGGCGCGGGTCACGCTACAAACTCCAACATATCTGAACACGTGGTATTTGGACTGCACCTTGCAGAATTGATGCCCGCAGAACCGATGGCTATTCGCGTTCAGGTTTTGCAGTCCATCAGCTAAATCTCTGACGTGCGAAGTCACTAGGATCATTCAATCCTTTTCCGGCTCGTCGAATGAATGAATCCCGGCCGACTCATTGCCGAGGCGCTCAAACACGTCTAGCGCCCGCTCTGAAACAACAAGCGTGTGGTTCGAAGCCATGCCGAAGTCATCATGTCCTGGCTGCCCATGGATCTTCATCCAGACGAAGGTTGGAAGTTCTGTTTCTGGCTGCAGCCGATGAAACAACTCCGAAGCAGTAACCTCGACGTCGGCAAACGTCGCCCCTGAAACTCGCATCTTCAGCAGCTCCAGCTCGGCTTCTTTGGTGACAAGATAACAGGGAAAACTCCTTATCAGGACATCACCTATCCAAACGTCAATCTCGTAGTGAAGTTTGTGCACAATCGGCGGGTGAACGCGGTTATCGAGAACCGTATTTTTGCCAAAATCACCAGCAACAAATGGCTCTACATAATAATAATCCATTTTTCACCTATATTTTCCGACAGGCGGCACGAAATGATGGCCATATTTCTTATCCATCATTGTAGAATGATCCAGAATCTGCTGCTCCGTTGGATACGGGTACTTTTCATAGAATTTGTCATTTTCGCCCCTAATGATAACAAGATGCAGAATATCATTTAAATCCTTAGGGATCCCGCGTAGATTTTCTATCGAATTGATCTTTTTCTTCGATAGGAAATTTAGAAGCCTCTTAAGTAATTGCTGCTCAGCCGGATGATGAATTACTACATCCTCGATGTTCACGTCGGGGTTCGCCTGAGCATACGCTTTCCTAAAGCCCCTACGCCTCCGCCCTCGCCGCCTTCTCCAGTGCCGCCAGTTGCGCCTCGTCCAGCGTCAAAAACCCCATAATATGCTGCACCACTTCGGCCCGCGCGTTGCTCAGCGCGCTGTGCAGCTCGAAGCCGTTCGGCGTCTTGGTCTTGGCCAGCCACTCGCCATAGGACGGGCGGCGGTAATAGCCGGTCGCAGCCGTCAGGTCGGCCAGCACCATCTCGCCGTCCTGGCCCGAGAATACCCTGAGATAGGCCTTGGCCAGGGCATCCCGCGCCTTGGCCGGGCCGCCGGCCAGGCTGGAATGGGCGAAGCGTTTTTGGCTCATGCGCCCTGCCCGACCGAAGCATCTTGCGCAGCCTGCGGCATCAGTCCGCCGAGCCCGTCGAGCAGGCCGCTGTCGCGCGCCTGCACTGCCGCCGGCACGGCATCCCTGGCGACCTTGCCCGCGGCAGCCATCGCCGCTATGCCGGCCTGTTCAGCTTGAGCCTTGGCGCGGGCATCGCGTATTCCCGCCACCTCGTCCTGGCGGCGAAAAATGCGCTGCGGACTGCGGCCGGCGCCCTGCACGATCTTCAGCGCCGCGTCGCCGTCGATATTGTCCATCACGCCGGGATCGAACTGCGCCATCTGCATGGCGGTGGTGACAACCTGGATGGTGTCGCGCGCCTCGGCGGAACGGCGCAGCACGTCGAGCGGACCGGTGAAGGTCGGCCGCAACGCTTTGCCGGCAAGGCTCGCCGGCGGCAGGAAGCGGCTGTCTTCCTCGTAAAGTCCCTTGTCTTCCAGAATACCCAGCTCGCGGTCGAGATTAGAGGCAAAGCCGGCCTGGATGATCGAGCCGGAGGGGCCGAGCAGCGCGCCCTTCTCCTCCTCCCGGATCAAGGCTTCGGTCGCCGTCATCTGCGGGTTCTGTACCAGCGTCTGGAACAGGTTGACGAACATCATGTCGCGGATCTCCTCGGCCCGGCTGTCGGCATAATTGAACGCATAGGTCGGGTTCTGGCCGGTGGCGATCGGCGCGATCAGCGGCCGGCCGGCATCGTCGATCAGCCCGGGATAGTTCTCGCCGGGATTGAGCACCGGCACATAGTCTAGCCTTGCCTTGGAGGCCGTCGCCGGATCGGTGATCTGCTGCAGCGCGCGCAGGCCGGAGCGCCGCACCGCGTTCTCCTCGCGCACCGTCGTCAGCGCCTCGATGGTCGGCGAGATGCCGTAGGGATCGCCCTCGTAGCGGCGCCAGTTGAAGCACGACACCGGGAACGAGCGAAAACCGCTTTCCCTGACGACCGCCTCCTCGTCCTCGATGACGTGATAGGAAGCGAACGCCGTATCGAGATACTGGTAGGAGCCGCTCAAGCTGTACATCTTGCGCTCGTCGCGCGGCTGGATGCACTGGATCAGCGAGATCTTCGTCTCGCATTTGGCGGGGTCGTCGACCAGGATTTTGATCCGCGCCGGCAGTCTGTCGTAGCCGAGCAGTTGCGCGGCCTGTCTTGCCGTGCGCTCGTAGCGGCGGTGGAAAATATCGACCTGCCCCCAGCGGTTGCGCGAGAGATAGCCCTCGACCACCGGGATCGAGGCATAGCGGATCAGCGTGCCGCCAAAACCTTCCTCGGCATAGAGATAGGCCGGGCCATAGCGCACGACATTGCGCAGGCAGGCCTGCGTTGCCGGCACGAAGTTCGAATTGGCGGAGTAGCGCAGCGAGAAAAGGAAATCGCGCAGCGCTTCCGCCCATTCCTTTTCCTCGTCGGTCTCCTCGTCGTTGATGGCCGCGGTCGACAACCCATGCCATTTCTCCGACTGGGGAATGATCAGGCTCTCCAGCCCCGCGGCCAGCCGGTTGGCGGCCGAGTTGATGGTGTTGGCGTAGACACGCGCACCGCGCCGCTCCTGCCGCTCAGCCTGCGAATCGAAGCCGGCCTTTCGGCTGCCGCTCCACATGTCGGGCGCATCGGGATCGCAGAATTCGGACACCGCCTCCCAGACATGCTCATACTGGCTGCGTTCGCCCTCCAGTTCTGCCTGTCGCGACAGGATATCGCGAGCACGGGAATCGCTCATGGTCAGCCTCGCTTGATGAACTCAATGGGAAAAAGAAAGATGGCGGGACGTCGAAACTGCCAATCTCCCCACTTGAGGGGGAGATGTCCGATAGGACAGAGGGGGTCGTCTCGCGTGGATCGGCGACCCCCTCTGTCGCCTTCGGCGACATCTCCCCCTCAAGGGGGGAGATCGGCAGCGCCTTATTCCGCCGGCGTCGTCTCCAGCGCGGCTTTGCGCCCAAAGCGCTGGACCACGAAACGGCCCATCTTCTGGCCGGGTACTTCGATCAGCGTATAGGTGATCCAGGACAGCAGGCACACCACCGGCAAGACGACGACAACAACGACCGCGAAGCGCAACGGCGCCGACAGCTCGTGGCCGAACTGGGTGATGACCAGAGCCGCCACCGGCTGGAGAACCAGCAGATGGATCAAATAGATGCTGAAGGAAAGCTCACCCATCAAATGAAAGAACCTGTTGGCGAGCGTCATGGCGATCTTTCTGGCCACGATGCCCATCGTTCCCGGCAGCATCCGGTAGAGAACCAGGGCAAAGAACCCCAGGACGAGCGCTTCCCGCATCAACAGCTTGCTCAGCCCATAGCCGCCGCCGAAGGGCAGCGCCGCCAGCAGCATGGCCAGTGCCAGATGCACGAAGGCCGCTTCTGCCTTTGATGGACGACGCCCGCCAGCAGCATCCCGCACAGGAAAATCTGCATCTTCAACGGCAGGAACGACGGCATCGGAAAGTGGACCGACAATTGTCCCATCAAGAACACCATCGCGCTGCCGATCGCCGCGACCAGCATGGCCGCCCATAGCCAGTCAAGCCTGCGCACCAGCAGCATGATGGCCGGAAACAGTGCGTAGAACTGCATCTCCAGCCCGAGGCTCCAGTCGGGCAGCGGCGTGCGATAGGCGAAATTCGGCACCAGGCCGAACAGGAACAGCAGATGGGCGCCGATATTCTTGAGGCCTCTGTCGAGATAACGCTCGGGCGCCTGCGGCGACCTCAGCAGGAACTCGTCGATGACCATTCTCGACCCGTAGAGATAGGGGCCAAGCGCCAGGGCAACGAACAGCATGACGTAGAACAGCGGCGCTATCCTGAAATAGCGGCGGGTCCAGAATTTCAGCCAGGTTTCCGGCCTTTGCCAGGGCTCCTTGTCCTGGCGCAGCTGGTAGTGGAACACCATCAGGAAGCCGGACAGCATGATGAACAGATCGACGCCGAGGTCCGGTTCGCCGAGAATAGGAATCTGCCAGCCGGTCAACAACAAGCAGTGCCCGACGAGCACCCAGATCGCGGCGAGCGCCCGAAGCCCGTCCAGGCACTCGATGCGCGATGACCGGGCTTCTGTCATGCCGAACTCCTCGATTGCCATGTTGCAATGCAGCATGGCGGCTGAGGGAGGAATGTCAACCGTGCGGAAGGAACACGATTTGCTCTGTGCTGTTACGGAAAAACGCGGAACACCGGAGGGCAATTGTAGAGGCATGCACTTGAACACCCGGGGCGCGAAGGATCGCGGCTTACGCGATCCCGGCAGGCAAGCTCCCGTCTATCTCTTCTTCAACCTTGCATGCCGGCGCCAGTACCACCAGGCCAGCACGCGGTTGCGGAACACTCTTCTCATGGCGCCCATGTCACACCCCCAGCAGCACGCGGCGCTGGCCGGTGAGCTCACTGGGCGACAGATCGGTCTTCACCGTGCCGGCAGTGCCGTCATTGGCCGCAAGCTGGGCCCGCAAGGCGGCTTCGCGCGCCTGTACGTCCTTGTCGGCAATGGTCGGTGTCTTTGGCAACGGCTTCAGCGCCGGCGGCTTTTGAAAAAGACACATGGTTTTCTCCGAAATGAGAGCTTCTTATCCAGTCGTAGAGCAGAAAATCCTCGCCGTTCCTGCCATAGCCCGGCAGGCGGCAGCGTTGCGTGGCGCCCAGCCGGGCAAGCCAGCGCAGCCCCAGTTGATTGGCCGCCAGCGCTCGCGCCTCGACCCGCCAGGCGCCGCGCGCGGCAACTTCAGGCCCGAGCACGGCATGAAAGAATTCCGTAATCCCAGGCACGCAGCGCCTCATGCGGCGCGTGCCCCAGCTCCAGGCGATCCAAAGTCCGCTGCGCTGTTCGGCAGCGCCGAAGCCGGCCTCCGGATTGCCGTCGAGCTCGGCGACGTAGGCAAACCCCTGCAGCGCCGTCAGCGCCAGCAGCGCCGGCGACCAGTGGTCGAACTGGCAATCGATCTCGGCCCGGTCCTCGAGCCGGAGGTTGGCAGCGATGTAGGAGAGGTCGCGCAAAGTGGCGGGAATGATGCGGAGGGTCATGTTGGGTCACTTTCCGGCACGCTGCGAAGCGGAGAGCCCTAGAGAAACGAGGCGCCAAGCTAGATTGACTCTCTTTGCCGTCTGGATTTCCTTGGCCTGTGACTTGTGGATGTACCTATGGGAACAAGCGCATGACTTGTAGTAACTGCGCGCCGATCGAGGAGACCCGTACGATCTTTAGCACCGGTTGTCTCGCGGCGGCGATCACGATGGCCAAAGAGGCCATACGCGACGGTATTCTGCAGCAAGTACCGGGTGGTCCTATGTCGAGTGTCATCCCGCTTTCGGATCTCAACCCGGATGGACCATGGGACGATCTGCTTCGTTACCGCTTTCGCTGCACGACCTGCGCACAGGTTTTCTTGCTCTCCGCAGAGACCTATCATGGCAGCGGCGGCGAATGGGCTAAGGAGCCCGGCTAAGCTTTTCGGCGCTTCCTCACCGAAACGCCCCCAGCGGATCGGCCTGCCCGGCCTTCCGCCGCGCGGCCTTGAACATCGCCGGGTCGACCTGCGCCTCCCTCAGCATCATCACGCCGTAGCGGGTCGCGGCCATCAGATCGTGGCGCAGCTTCACCACTTGGCCGTCCCTGCGATGATAGAGACGGAACTCCTCGAACCAGGGCAAAAGCGTCGAAACCATCTTGAAGCGGCTTGATTGCATGCGGCCAAGCATCGGCCCGACCGCCACCGAACCGCCGGCGAACTGCGCGCGGGTGCCAAGCCTCTACTTGTAAGCCACTGCTGCGCTTGCAGGTCCCGCCAACGGAATAATCTCGCAGCGACTAAACCCTGCCTCTTTGCACCACTCGGTGAACTGGGCGCCGGTGAAGTCAAACGCCTCGCCAAATTCGATCAGCATGTTCAGCGACATCATGAGACCGAAGCCGTTTTGCCTGCGTTCATCGTCGATGATGTTCTCGATGGCGACCAGCGCGCCGCCGGTCGGCAATGCACGATAGGCCTTGGCGATCAGCATTTTCTTGTTCTCGAGATTCCAGTCGTGAAGGATCATTCCCATCGTGATGATGTCCGCCTTGGGGAATTCGTCCGCGAAGAAGTCGATCGCCTCGGCGATGACCCGGCCGCCGAGATTGCGCTCCCTCAAGCGCCGTTCGGCGATCGGCTGCACATCGGCAAGATCGCACGTCCGGCATTGCATGTGCGGATGCCGCGCCGCGACGATGGCCGAAAGCTGCCCGGTTGCGCCGCCTATATCGGCCAGCGTCTTATATTTGGAAAAGTCGAATTTCTCGGCAAACGCCGTGAAATTGCCCATGGAGATGCCGCTCATCGCGTCCATGAACTGCTCCAGGCGCGCCGGGTCCGCATAGAGCTCGCCGAACATCGACTTGCCTGTCTCCTTGATCTCGTTTTGAGGCTTTCCGGTTTGCAATGCTGGTGTGAGATCGCCCCAGAACCGATACAGTCGTGCGTTCGCCATCTCAAGGATTCCACCGATGTATTGGGGGCTCCGCTTGACCAGGAACAGCGCGGTCGATGGCGTATTGCCGTATTTGCCGGTTTCACCGGCGCCGTCCCTCTGCAGCAATCCGAGCGCGACGAGGGTGTCGAGAAAATCATACGTTGCGCGCGGATGCAGCCTCATCGCGCCTTGCAGTTCGAGGCCCGTTTTGGGGCCGTCCGCAAGCAGCGAGAAGAGTCCCAGTTCCACGGCGCTCAACAATGTCTTGGCTGGCCAGAACCCAAAGCCAATTTGCAGTATGTGGTCTGGAGAAATTCCGTTTTGCATCTGATCCTCCCCTATCGGCGAATGCCCCCGTGAGGCGACGCCGATGCGTCCCTTGAGCGGGATCATTCGATGCTACACCACGTCCACGGACATTCACTACAGTTTTCCAATCGGAGCCGGAGCGCATTGCCTGCCTCCCCCTCACCGAAACGCCCCCAGCGGATCGCTCTGCCCCGCCTTCCGCCGCGCGGCCTTGAACAGAGCCGGGTCGACCACCGCTTCCCTCAGCATCATCACGCCGTAGCGGGTCGCCGCCATCAAATCGTCGCGCAGCTTCACCACCTGGCCGTCCCTGCGGTGATAGAGCCGGAACTCCTCGAACCACGGCAAAAGCGTCGCAAACACCTTGAAGCGGCCTGAATGCATGCGGTCGAGCATCTCCATCAGCCCGGCTTCGACCGAGACCGAACCGTCGGCGAACTGCGCATGGCTGGCGAGCATGTTCAGCCCATGTGCGGAATATTGCTTCGCCAGTGCGGTGCCGGCACCTTCCAGCGTCTCGCGGCGGCCGTCGCGCGGCCATGCCCAAGGCAGCCATTCGCCCCATGGTTTCAAGGTCAGCGCCTGCATGGCCGGCGTCTGCTGCGAAGCCCGGCAGGCCTTTGTGACATAGACGACATCGGCCTCCGTATCCCAGGCGAGCTCGACCGCCGCCGAGGGATGGTCCCAGCCGAAATCGAGGGCCCCGAGCCGCGGCCAATAGCGCGGCAGCGGGAACGGCTCGCAGGCGATCAGCTCCTCGGCCACCGGAAAGATGCGGCCGGAGCCGAGCACCGGAATGCCCTTGGCCCGCGCCTCACGCTCATGCGCCGGATAGGCGGCAACGATCTCGGCGCGCTGCTGCGGCGTATAGTGCTCGGCATCGTCGATGGTCATGAAGGTGACGTGACGGGTCATTGTTTTTCACCCTCGCGGCATTGAATCGTGGTGGGCGGGTGCGCGCTTCAACGCCCCGCCTCGCGGCTCCGTTTGCATCGCTCGGAACACCTGCCACGGAGCCGGTCGAAAAGTCGGGATCAGATCGCCCGACGTTTGATGCGCACGACTTTCGGCGCCTGTGCATCCATGAACATGTAGCACCGGCCTAGCAGCGCCTTTTTGCCAAAATCATCGAATACGTTCTGCCCGAGCGGCGTGAACAACACCTCGTCGGTCGTCAGTCCGTCCTGGTGGCGAGCCTCGATCTCTGGCCAATGCGCCTTGGCAATGTCGGTCAGCACGACGTTGAAGGCAGGATGATTGTAGCTGACCAACAAATTGCCATCGTCCATATCAGACGGTTTCATGTCCGGGTGGTAGTTGTAGATCTCGGCAAGCGTCTGGATGGCTGCCAAGGATGCAGCGCCATCGGAAAGACCGGCCTCCGTCAGCACACAGGTGCCGTTTTCAAGGATGGCAAAGTCACGCTCCTGGTTGAAGTAGTAGCCAAAGCGCTCTTCGATGCGATCGATGGGCTGCGAAAACGATGGCCGCCATTTCGGGACAGGAGGAAAAGTTGCTGACATGCCGACGTTGCCTTCTGGTGATACGACAATTGACGAAAGGCCGCCGATCAACACCATTCGTCTATTCATAGTTGTGATCTCCCGCCCAATGTAGCCAGTCTAGTTCCGGATCATGGCTTGGCAACCGCGCTGGTCATGAAGGGGACGTGGCGGCTCATGCGAGATACCTTGCTGGAGCAAAACCGGGACGGCGCGCGACGAACACAGGCGGGCCGGCTAATGGCCCTGAAGTATCTTGATCAACTTACTTTCGTAGGTAGGTCGCGACAATCCATTTTTGTAATCCGCATACGTCATTCGCCCGCTCACCGCCGCATCAGTCCAGCGTTTGCAGTACACCTCTGGCAACGCTTCAACACTTGTGTTTATTATTCTTGCCCATTGTTTGCGGTAACCTAGTGGCTTTTCCCCTAATCCCGCCGCACACTGAGTCATGAAATCCTTTTTGAAAGCTGGACTTCTTTGTATTCCAGCGTTGATTGTATTGAACCGGCTCTCAGTCACTACGCATCCTGAAAGCATTATTGCACCGATCACGACTAGCGACCGATAGTGATTTCCCACTGCCCAACCCCTCCGTTACGGCTCTCATCCTCCGTCCAAACAACTACAATTTTGCTGCAAAGAGAAGTGCTCCACACTTATTCCGTGCGCCACAGTCAGCTGGGATAATGATTGCGCCGGGCTGGCTTATTCAGCCGATTGCTTCCCCTTCACCAATGAACCCAACCTCCTCCGCAGACAAAAACAGCAGCACCACATCGCTCATGCCGAGCAGCGGCGTGAAGGTGACGATGGTGATGCCGCCGGTGGCGTTGGTGCGGGTCAGCCCTTCGGAATAGATGTCGAGCGGCGGTTCCTCGTCGAACCAGACGCCGTGCAGCGTTTCGCCCTGCCATTTCTCGCGACCCTTCTCGTAGCTCTTGAACGACAGCACCGATTCACCGGCCTGGACGTCGCCGCCGCCGCCCCAGCGCACCACGACGCTGTCGAGCGCGCCCGGCGCCCGTCCCGCCATCGTGCTGACGAGGGCGTCGGCCGGGATCATGCCGGTGCCCCAGGCCGCCTGCTGCTGCGGCGGGCCGATCAGGATGCGCTGCGGGTTGTCGCGCGTGCTTTCGCCGGTGACGCCGGCCGCCCACATCCGAACCGGACAATCGAAAACCTTGCCTTGCCACCAGTCGGGATAGCGGCCGGTGAGATGCATCGCCCATTCGGCGCCGCCGGCCCTGGTCTTGCCGAGCTGGTTGCCGGCCATGAACAGGCGCTCGCGATTGGTCGCGCCGGCTGCATGGAACTCGGCCTGCCTGGGATAGGGCCGATAGGCGGCAAGCTGGTTAGTGCGGCGCCTGCGGTCCATCTCCGCCAGCAGGCTGAGATATTCCGTCCTTGCCGCCCGGCTCTGCGAGGCCTTTTGCGAAGCCCGGCTTCTCGAGGAACGGCTTGAGGACGGCTTCGAGGCCGCGGATGCGCTGCCTGATTTCGTCATCGCTCAATGCATCCAGATTGTTGATGTTGACATTAAGATCCTTGGGCAGCACCGACAGCACGAGCTTCAGATACTGATCGGGCTTTTCGGCGCGCACCTCGGCGATGACGCCGGCGCCATGGGCGCGAAAATCAGCGCGGATCGCTTCGAGAAAGCCGTCAGCCAGCGTCTTCTTCGGCCGCCTGGTTCGGCTGCCGGGTGCTTGATCGTGCGGCTGCGGATCGCCGGCGGAAGGAGCCTTGGCCATGCCCTACTCCGCCGTCCCGGCGGACATCGGCTTCTTGTTGCCTGGCCGCACGATGCGCCTGCGCGGCCTGGCCTTCTTGCCGGCCCGTGCCGACTTCGGCTTCCGCGGCTGGCTTGCCGGTTTCGCATCAGTCGTCGTGCCGGGCTTCATCGCACCGGCGTCGGGCAAGGCATTCAGCCTTGCCCTGAGAATTGCCGCCTTGTCGTCGAGTGCTTCCGACGGGAAGCCGAAGCCGCCGACCGCATCGACGGTACCGCCACGCACCATGCCGATCCGCACGCCGGCGGCGACCTGCTCGAAGCGGCCATGGCGGGCATAGGGTGCGGCGCCGGCGAACTCGCCAATAGCGCTGACGACCTCGCGGCCGTCATCGTCGGTGATGATGGTGGCGTAACGGTTGGACATGGGGATGTTCTCTGAAGTGGGCGCACGGGCGCGTTGGGAAATCTATGGACGATAGGTGATTGCGGACCGGGATAGTCGGTCGCGTTCATTCGCGCCGACATACCTCGGCAGCACACGCAACATTCGGTCGAACAGGAGCCCGAAATGAAAAACCCGCCTCGGCGGGCGGGTCGTTGGAGCCAATTGGCACCATACCCAAATTAGTAGCATAGCTGCCGGCACAAAGCAAGAACAAAATGTGGCGCGGCGGCAGAAAAATGCACTGACGACCTCGCACCCTCGTCGGTGAACGGCTGGAAAGAAGGCGAAAAGGGCGGGCATTGCGTGAGACTTGCGTTGATGGGATGGTGGTTGCGCTTGAGGGGAACGCGTCATGGGCAATGTCACCAGTCACTACGGCAGCGAGGGCAGCGACGGCATCGTCGATCGCATATTGGCCGCGATCCCGGACGCCGACCCGGCCGGCAAACTCGCGGCCGCGCAACTCTATCCGTTCGATCAGTTCCATGGCCGCGAACTGACCGCCACGCAGGAGCATGCGGCCCGTCTTGCTCCTTCGCCGACAGATCGAATCCTGGATATCGGCAGCGGCATTGGCGGGCCGGCAAGGTTTCTGGCCTCGGCCTATGGCTGCGAGGTCGACGGCATCGACCTGACACCAGCCTTTGTCGCCGCGTCGAGCCGACTGACCGCACTCAGCGGACTGGCAGACAAAGTTCGCTTCCATCAGGCCGACGCAACGAAACTGCCTTTTGGCGACAGCACCTTCGATGCGGCGATCTGCTTCTATGTGGGCATGAACATCGAGAACAAAGCCGCGGTCATCGACGAGGCCTGGCGCGTGCTGAAACCGCGAGGCAGGCTGATCTGGACCGAAGCCGTGCTCGCCGGCGGCGAGCCCTACTATCCCATGCCCTGGGCGGTTTCTGCGGCGACCAGCCACCTCGCCGATCGGGAAAAATTGAAAACCCTGTTTGTTGATGCCGGATTTCGCATCGACGAAATCGTCGACGAAACCGGCGAACATGTTGAGCTGGCGCTGAAGAGGGCCAATTCCGGCGTCGTGCCCTCGCCGGCGCAGCAGCAGGCAAATGAAGTCGTCATGGGCGCGGAATTCCTGCAGCGCCGCCGCAACTATATCCGAAGCCTGAGTGACGGAAAGCTCGCCTCGCTCGCCGTGATCGTCTCCAAACCGGCCTGAAAGCAAAAAACCCGCCTCGGCGGGCGGGTCGTTGGAGCCAATTGGCACCATACCCAGATTAGTAGCATAGCTGCCGGCACAAAGCAAGAACAAAATGTGGCGCGCGGCGGCAGAAAAATGCGAATTCCGTTCAGCGCCTCGCCTTGTCCGCCTCCCGATTGACCTTCCAAGAAGACCGCTAGGCTGCATTCCTTCGCGCCCCCCTCTGTCCCGCCGGACATCTCCCCCACTTGGGGGGAAATCGGCTTTCGCGCCGGCTTTCGCCAATCTCCAACGTTGCAGGAAGAGCGCAGCGCCGAAACCGCCAATCTCCCCACTTGAGGGGGAGATGGCCGGCAGGCCAGAGGGGGTACTGTCCCGAGCGCTGTCCCGCCGACTTCACAGCCGGCAACACAAGCAACGTTCGATCGAAAAGAAGCCTGAAAAACAAAAACCCGCCTCGGCGGGCGGGTCGTTGGAGCCAATTGGCACCATACCCAAATTAGTAGCATAGCTGCCGGCACAAAGCAAGAACAAAATGTGGCGCGGCGACAAAAAACCGAATTTCTCTTCGGCGCCTCGCGTTGCCCGCCAGCCACTTTGTGGGCGCGAACGCAGCGTCGGCAATTGGCGCTTCCTCCATTTGCCGAGGCATCTCACCGGCCGACGAGCAGCCGCAGCCGCGGATCAGAACAGGCATTCGCGCGTTTGAACCCCAGCCAATGGGAGCAAAAGCCATGAACGTCGCCAATCTGCAACTCGAAGGCCTGCTGATGGCCATCGCATCGATCAATCAGGTCCTGGTCCGCAAGGGCGTGGTCTCCGTCGAGGAGATAGACATCGCCTTGCGCAAGGCCGAAGCCAGCGAGACCAACGAGGAAAGGTCCGAAGGCATGTCGGCGTCGAGCCGCGATGCCCCAACTTCCCGATCCGGTTGCTGGAGTTGGCCAATCAATGTCAGCCGGAGACGGACATGCCGTCCTTTTCGAAACTGGCGCGCATGGTCGGTCAGATCAAGGAACCTTACAACGACCAGATGTGACGCGGCGACCGAGGATGACCGCCGCAGCAAGCTTTGGCATCACCCCCTGCCAAGCCTCAGCGCCAGGACGCGGCCCGGCCCGTGCACGGCGGCAAACAGCAGCCCGGCCAGGAAGGTGAAGTGATCGACGAAGAAGCCGAACTCCGCCTGGTTGCCGGCCCAGTGCGACGGCCCGTGGAAGGCAAAGCCGAGGAACACCACATAGGCGGCGGCGACGAGTGCTGCCCAGGAGAAGAAGGCGCCGGTCAGGAAGCATAGAACGAGGACGACCTCGAGCAGGGCTGCGCACCAGGCCAGGAACAGCGGGAATGGAAACCCGGCCGCCGCGATATAGCCGGCGGTGGCGCCGATATCGACGAATTTGAAGATCACGGCCATCAGGAAGACGGCGGCAAAGATCAGGCGGGCGATAAGGATTGCCGCGGTCTGCCACGGCGACTGAACGGATGATTGAGCGGTTTCCAAGGTCATGATGTCCTCCCAAGAGTTACGGTGGTTGTGCCCCAAGGACGCACCACCAGCCGCAAGCCCGACATCATCCCCCGAAAAACCTGAGAGATACAAGCGGGCGACACCAAAGTGGCGCCTTCCCTTCTCCCCTTGTGGGAGAAGGTGTCGCCGAAGGCGACGGATGAGGGGTGCTCCAGCTTGGCGCCGGCGGCACTCCGTCCAACACCCCTCATCGGTCTCGGCGCTGCGCGCCGATCCACCTTCTCCCCCAAGGGAAGAAGGAAGGTTGTACTACCCCACCTTGACCCCCGGCTTGCTGATCGGCTCGCGTACCGTTCCATACTGGCTGCCCCAGCGGTCGGTCATCGCCCAGCGTATGTCCCAGAGTTCCGGGAAGAAGCGGTGGCGGGCGCCGGCTTCCAGCAATTCGACCGGCCGGCCCTTCAGCGATTTCGCCCCGAGGCCGATCGTGCGGTGGATGAGATAGAGGTGGTTGGCACGGAATTTCTGGAACAGCTCGTCGAACTCGATCAGCGCTTCGGCAACGACATAGCTGTCGCCGTGATCGTAGCCGGTATCGTAGACATCCTCGACCGAAAGGCCGCGGTCGTCGAGGTACGACGCCTTGAAGGCCCGCCACAGATCGGGCGGCAGACGCAGCAGCTGCTTAAAACCCGGCGATTCCTGACCGCTGCCATTCCCGAGCTGCAGCCGGATCTGCTGGTACTCCTTGGGCGACATGGTTTCGAGCAGGTCGAGCTGCGCCGTCATCAGCCGCAACAGCCGGTGCACGCGCGCCATCAGCGTGACGATGCGATGCGTGTCCTGCTTTTCCAGGAAATCAACGACATCGACCAGCGTATAGGCGATGAGCTTCATCCACAGCTCCTCGACCTGATGAACGATCTGGAACTGCAGCTCGTCGGCATTCACCATCTCGGCCAGCGGCTTCTGGCAGG
This sequence comes from Mesorhizobium sp. M0898, assembly GCF_040319695.1. NCBI lineage: Bacteria > Pseudomonadati > Pseudomonadota > Alphaproteobacteria > Hyphomicrobiales > Phyllobacteriaceae > Mesorhizobium > Mesorhizobium sp. M0898. The sequence goes on from NZ_JAMYOE010000012.1 coordinate 80,221, forward strand.
CCAGCAGCCTGTCGCATTTGAGGTAGACGCCATAGTCGCGCATCTCAGGCGTTTCGATGCGGGCATAATAATCCTGCTTGTCCATGGCCATGCTCCTTGCCGCGGCCGTTGGGCCGCAGGCGCTTGTTGGATCCCGTTCCCGAGTCTAATCGCCTTCTTGCCGAACATTGTCCCTTTCTGTTATTCGATTCGTGCAAAATGAAGGACAAACACTGCATCTGAAGCGGATAGGAAGAACGAATGATGCTGGATGCGGTCGACCGGAAGATCGTCGCGGCGCTCGAACGCGAGGCCCGCATCTCCTTTGCCGCGCTCGCCGACGAGGTCGGCTTGAGCAAGACGCCGTGCTGGAAGCGGGTCAAGGCGCTTGAGGACGCCGGCGTCATCCGCGGCTACTCGACCCGGATCGACCCGGCCAAGCTCGGCTTCGGCATCGAAGCCTTCATCCAGGTGTCGATCGATTTCGAACTGTCGGACGCCTTCGAGGCGGCGGTCAAAAAGCATCCGCTGATCCGCCGCTGCCACGCCACGACTGGCGAGGCCGACTATCTCCTGCAGATAGTCACCGTCGACATGATGGCGCTCGACAGGATGCTGCGCGAGGAGCTCAGCCGGCTGCCCGGCGTGCGGCGCACGATCACCTCGATGGCGATGCGCGAGATCAAGGGCGGCATCTCGTTCGCCAATGCCGTCGGGCATACGCAGACCAAGCGATAGACCGGTCAGGCCCTGGTCATCAATTCGCGTCCCAGCCGCTTCGGTTGCTCGGCGCGCAGAACCACATTTGTCGTCACCGTGCCGTAGTGGCCGATGCTGTCGACGATGCTTTCAAGATCGGGCGGTGACGGGACCACGACCTTGACCAGAAAACAATCCTCGCCGGTCACCCGCAGCACCTCGACCACCTCCGGCAATTGGGCGAACTTCTTCAGGCAGGCCTGGATATGCTCATGCGTGGTGCGCAGGCGGATGACCGCCATGGTGCCGAGCCCGAGCGCTGCCGAATTGATCACCGCCTTGTAACCGGTGATGACGCCGCGCTCCTCCAGCCGCTTCACCCGTTCCGAGGTGGCGGGCTGGGACAGTCCGACGCGGCGGCCAAGCTCGGAGATGCCGATGCGGCCATCCTCCTGCATGATCTCAATGATCGCCAGATCGGTGGGGTCGAGCCTTGGCCGATAATCGCCGTTCCGCATGATCGCCCTTTAATCCATCGGATTTCGTCGCTGCTTTCCGATGATCTCTCATTCCGCCACCTGGGAGAAGACCTAGAATTGCACGCGCTGCATCAGGAAAGAAGGGCTTCGCATGACCGACTTCATCATTGTGCCGGGCATCGGCGGATCGGGCGAAGCCCACTGGCAGACACGTTGGCAGCAGGCAAACCCGGCGATGCGGCGGTTCAACCCGGCGAGTTGGGACGCGCCGAACCTCGACGACTGGGTGGCTGCGCTGGAAACCGCTGTATGCCAGGCAAGGACACCGCCGGTGCTCGTCGCCCATAGCCTCGGCTGTCTGCTCGTCGTACACTGGCAGCGGATCTCCCCCCGCTCTATCGGCGGCGCGTTGCTGGTCGCGGTTCCGGACCCTGCGTCGCCGGCCTTCCCCTCCTCCGCCCGGGCCTTCGCCGACGCACCGCAACAACGGCTTCGCTTTCCGTCGCTGATTGTCGCCAGCACCAACGATCCCTACGGCTCGCTGGACTATGCCAGGGCGAAATCCGAGCGATGGGGCAGCGATCTCCATATCGCCGGACCGCTTCGCCACATCAATGGCGACAGCGGGCTCGGCGACTGGCCGGCGGGAATGGAGCTGCTGACAGCTTTTCTAGGTCAAACGCAAGCAATCGCCCGAGGCGCCGTGCTTCAGCCGTAACCGCACCAGGACGGCTATCGCGCCGCCGCCCTGATCTGGTTTGCGCCGCGCCTCAGTTCGATGCTGCGGCAGGCGTGCTGAGTTCGAGGAACGGTACGGTCGAGCCCGGGATCATCGACTTCGGCAATTCGCCGTTCCATCTCTCCGCCTTGGTCAGTTCGACCAGCAGCGGATTGTTGGCGATTGCGGCGGCGCGAGCCTTGATGGCGCCCGCGGTCGCATCGCCTTCGACCCTGGTCTTGTAGGCGCTGGCCTCGGCTTCGGCCTTGACGCTGTCGGCGCGGCCCTTGGCCTGGGTGACGGCGATATCGGCCTTGATCTTTTCCTGCTGCAGGTTCTGTTCCTGCTTCTGCACCTCGACCTGCGCCGTCATCCTGGCTTCGACCGCCTGCTCGTAGGCATCGGAGAAGTCGATGTTCTCGACCTGCACGCTGTCGATCATCACCGGGCCGTCGGTTACCGCCGCGATGGCCTCGGCGACGTCCTTGTTGAACTTCGCCCGGTTCTGGATAACCGACACCGCGTCGTACTGGCCGAACACCGTCTTGATCTCCTGCGGTGCTTTCCTGGCAATGACGCGGTCGGCCAGTGCCTCGATCGATCCATAATTGGTGTAGACGTTGCTGACTTCGGCGGCCGGCACGTGGAAATTGACGGTGACGCGCATGTCGGCCGGTTGCTGGTCGCGCGAATAGGCCTGCATGGCCGGCAGGCCGCTGCAATCGTTCTGGTTCTCGCAGCCCCATTTGAGCACCTGCTGGCGCAGGCTGATCTTCTCGACACGCTGTAACCACGGCAGCTTGAAATGCAGTCCGGGATCAACGACCGAACTCAGCGCTCCGTTGGTCAAAAGCACGCCGCGGTCGCCCTGATCGATCGTGTACCAGGATCCAAACAGCGCAAAGACGCCGAGCGCCACGATGACGAGTGCGATCAGGCCGGAACCGATCGACCCCGATGCCATCCCCGGCTTGCCCTGCGGACGGCTTGAATTGCCTTGCGTTTCGGTCATCACCCCACCCCAACCTGATTGCCCGTGCTGCTTTTGCCCACAATAGTGGCGGCATTGCAATCCTCTGGATATGGAAAGACCTTCGGGGCAGCCGGCCGGACCGGCGGGTGGTTCAGGGTGGCCAGCCGATTTCCCCTGCAGCCGCGGCTGCGGGCTGGGACGCGTTGCCTGGCGTCTGCTTCTGCCGTCCGGCATCGGTTCTGCGCTTCGGGCAATCCTCGTAGTCGTGGTCGCAGATTGCGAAGGCTTGCGCACCGGCAAGGTCGATTTCGCCACGGAACCGCTGCCGCCGCATGAAAGTTATCTGCTCATTGCAACGGGAGCACAGGACATGGCCGACGACCCGAACCGCTACGAGACCGGAGCGAGGAAATATCCGGCAAAGACGAGCCGCGACGCGGCCGACGAATTTTCGCAGGATGCGGCCGGCAACAAGCCACCTCCCGGCGGCATGGGATTGACTAGGCCGGCTGACGATTTCGACGACAGGACCCTGCATTCGGAGGGCCAGAACCCGCCGCGCGCAGCGATCCGGCCAGACGGCAAGGCCACCGCCAAGAAGCCCGGCAAGGACGCAAGACGATGAACGTCGCCAATCTCCAGCTCGAAGGATTGATGATGGCGATCGCGGCCGTCAACAACGCGCTGGTCCACAAGGGCCTGCTGTCGGTCGACGAGGTCGACATGGCGTTGCGCCGGGCCGAGGCGGCGATGACCAGCGAGGAGCGTCTCTATGAAGACATGTCGCCATCCAACCGCGACGCCGTCTGCTTTCCGCTCAGGCTGCTGCAGGCGGCCAACAATGCCCAGGGTGAAACCGGCGTACCGTCCTTTGCCGAACTGGCCAGGATGGTCGGCCGGACCAAGGAGCCCTATAACGACCAGATGTGATGGAGGACGCCATGGCCGACGACAAATCCAAGACCAAGCAGGATCGCAAACTGGTCTCAGGCGAAGAGCCTTACGAGGTCGCTGCCTTTGCCCGCAAATACGGCATACCGCAAAGCGAGGCCGCGACCATCATCAAGCGTTACGGCCCCTCGAGGAGGAAGCTCGACGCGCACATGGCGAGCCGCAACGCCTGATCCAACTCTGGCGGCGGCCGCCGTTCACGCCGGAAGCGTCCCTGCCCTGCTGCCTTGTCGAGAGCATCGGCACCGTCAGCCGTGACCTGTCGGGTTCGCCCTTGTGAGGATTCAACGCCTGGTTTTGACAGCCGCGGAATACGCTCGCGGCGCAACAACTCATTTACCTCGACGCTGTACCAGTCCGATGAGCAAAGCCGGGGGGTCGGATGCAGGAACAATTATTGCGCTACGAATGTGTCATGGAGCCGAACGGCCGATGGATGGTGTGGGACATCGTTCACGATCTGCCGGCGCAATTTTCGCAAATCGCGCTGATCGGCCTGAGCCGTCGTGAAGCGGTTTCGCTCTGCCGGCTGCTCAACGAGACGAGCCGTTCCGAGACGCGGCAGAGCCGGGCCTCCTGAGAAGCGTGCCCTCAGGCCTGCCCAAGCGCGGGGGGATCTACATGCGATCGGCAATATTCGGTCTGGTCCTGCTGCTGCCGGCCTCCGCCCTGGCAGAACCGATCGAGACGCAGAAGATCATCACGGCGGCGACCGGCGACTGGAACGGCGACGGCGCCGCCGATCTGGCGATGATCGTGGAGACCGAGCCCGGCCATCCCATGGACATGTATTTTTTCCTCAAGGATCGCGATGGCGATTTTCTAAAACCTGCCGGGGTCGTGCATGAACAGATTTACGGCGAATGGAAGGATTATGACCGGCCGGGCCCCGCCACATCCGACACCGAGCCCGAACTCACCGCGCTCCCCAACGGTTCGATCAAGCTCTATGTTCCGGCGATGGAGATCGGCAGCGAGCGGACCAATAAGACGCTGACGCTCGCCTGGCGCAACGGCACGTTCGTCGTCGCCGGTTTTGCCTACGATTATTGGGATTACATGGACGACAATGTTGCCGGCGACTGCGACTACAATGTGCTGACCGGCAAGGGCAAAAGCAGCAAGAAGCTGGCGGACGGCAGCACCAGGCAAGCGACCGTATCGGTCGAAGGCAAGGTCATCCCATTTGCGGAATGGACCCCGGGCACTGGCTTCAGCGCTTGCGGAGAGTGAGAGGTTTCGGTTGCCTCACTGCAGCGGCGGCTTCCACAGCAGGCTGTTGCGATCGGCGGACTTGACGCGCAGCCAGGTTTCGCGGCCATCGCGCAGCACCCGGAGCGGGATCTCGGCACCCGCCGGGCCGCTCTTCCAAAGCTTGCGATAAAAATCGGCAAGCCCATCGACCGCCGTGTCGCGGACATCCGAGATGACATCGCCTTGGCGAAGGCCCGCCTGGGCGGCTGGACCGCCCTCGGCGACGCTCATCACCACGACCTTGCCGTCGCTCTCGGCCGAGAAGGCGCCGAGCCACGGCCGCGGCGGCCTGGCGACCTGCCCGCGCGTCAGCAGATCGTCGAGGATGGGCGGCAGAAGATCGATCGGCACCACCATGTTGATGTCGGCGACCTCGCCGTTGCGGCTCATCTGCAGGCGCAGTGAACCGATGCCGAGCAGCCTGCTATCCGCGCCGATGAGGCCGGCGCCGCCCCATGAGGGGTGAGCCGGCGCCGTGAAGATCGCCTCGTCGAGCAGATATTCCCAATAGCCGGCGAATTCCTGCTTGGTGACGATCCGCGCCCGCACGGAGCGGCCGACGCCGTCGGCGAGCACGACGGGATCGCCGATCTTGGCCCTGGACGCATCGCCGAGCGCAATGGCGGGCAGCCCGAGCGGCGCCAGCGCCTGCACCAGGCCGAAGCCCGACTCCTGGTCGTAGGCGAGCGCATGGGCGGGAACGACGCGCCCGTCCTGGTCGGCCAGCCAGACCTCCTCGGCCTCGGTGATGAGATAGCCGATGGTGAGTACCAGCCCGTCGCCGCGGATGACCACGCCACTGCCCTCGCGGCGGGTGCCAAGTGTATTTGCCGTGAAGGCGTCCTCTGGCACGGTGGCGCGGACGGCCACGATGGATCGCAAAAGGGGTTCGATATTCATGCTTTGGTTCCTGGCAATGTTCGCAGCTGATATGGGCTATAGGTATGGCGCAGGTGATCAGGCGCAAGAGGTGGCGCCGGCTTTGGCGTGGACCGGCGCCGCGCCGTTCGCGCCGGGGTTTTGCAACAGCGCCGGCAGCCCTATCTGTACCTACGGCTATCCCAAGCTGCCCTATGCAAAGTTCCTCCGCCATTGCCCACGTTAATATCTGATATCCTCCCAACCCAACCCTTCCAAAGGCCTCCCAAATGAACGACTACGCAACGGACCAATACACGCCGCCAAAAGTCTGGACCTGGAACAAGGCAAATGGCGGCGCTTTCGCCAGCATCAACCGGCCGATCGCCGGCCCGACGCATGACAAGAAACTGCCGGTCGGCAAGCATCCGCTGCAGCTTTATTCGCTGGCGACACCGAACGGCGTCAAGGTGACGATCATGCTGGAGGAACTTCTGGCGCTCGGCCACAGCGGCGCCGAATACGACGCCTGGCTTATCAGGATCAACGACGGCGACCAGTTCGGCAGCGGCTTCGTCGAGGTCAACCCCAACTCGAAGATCCCGGCCATGATGGATCGCAGTGGGAAAAAGCCGGTCCGCGTCTTCGAATCCGGCTCGATCCTGCTCTACCTCGCCGAAAAATTCGGCGAATTCCTGCCGACGGAGCAGCCGGCTCGCGCCGAGACGCTGTCATGGCTGTTCTGGCAGATGGGCTCGGCGCCCTATCTCGGTGGCGGCTTCGGCCATTTCTACGCCTATGCGCCGACGAAGATCGAATATGCCATCGACCGCTTCGCCATGGAAACCAAGCGGCAGATGGACGTGCTCGACCGACGCCTCGCCGAAAGCGAGTATTTAGGCGGCAGCGACTATACGATTGCCGACATTGCGGTGTGGCCCTGGTATGGCGGGCTGGCTAAGGGCCGTATGTATGACGATTCCGGCGAGTTCCTGCAGGTGGAGCAGTACAAGAACGTGCAGCGCTGGGCCGACGCCATCGACGCGCGGCCGGCGGTCAAGCGCGGCCGCATGGTCAACCGCACCTTCGGCGAGCCTTCGATGCAACTGCACGAGCGCCATGACGCCAGCGATTTCGAGACCAGGACGCAAGACAAGCTCGCGGCGGCCAAAAGCTAAGCGGACGACTGAAACTGCTGATCTCCCCCCACAATGGGCAGGGCTATTGCAGATGGAAAGCCGAGGCTTTCGCTCTACGACGTACCCCCACCCCTAACCCCTCCCCACAAGGGGGAGGGAGACTTCCGTTGGCGCTGACCTCGGCAAATTGCCTGCCTTTCGGCGCCAAAGGGGAAGTAAGGGCGCGCGGCAGCGTTCCCTCCCCCTTGTGGGGAGGGTTAGGGTGGGGGTCCATCTTCGCAAGAATCCAAATGCGGTTGCCCTGCCACAAGGGGGGAGATCGGGAGCTTCGGCCGACTGCTCAAGCTCGCCTTCACCGCCGCCATCCACAGCCGGTCGATGTTGGCCAGGAATTTCTCGTCGAGCTTTTCGAGGTGCTTCCAGTACATGCCGTCCTCGAAGAAATAGCCGAGTTCCTTCTCGATCCTGTCGGCCTCCTCCGCCTGATCGAGCCGCAGGCCGGCAAGCATCTCGGCCTTCATTTCCGAAAGCCGCGAGGAAGAAAGCGCGCCGACTTCATCGAGCGTCAGCCGCGGGAAGACCAGCCGGCTGCGCGGCAGGTCGGATAGGTTGACGCACAGGCAGCCGCGCCGAAGCGCATGGATGAGCAGGCGGGCCGACTTCGCCTCGAGGTTGCGCAGGGTGACGTCGTTGCGCAGCGGATCGGCGCGGCCGACGCCGTAAAAATGCGTGTTGCCGGGCTGGTCGTAAATCATGTCGCAGCCAAGGAATGCCAGCACGTCCGGCTTCTGACTGTGGATCGTCCAGTAGGCCGCCGTCATCGACATGGTGCCCCCGGCATAGACGAAGCCGCCAAAGCTGTTTTGCGCCGGCACGTAATGCGAGGCGCTGAAGATCTGCGCCTGCTGCAGGGGACCGCCTTGCGGCATCCGCTCCGCCGGGAAATCGCCGGCATGGACCAGGAAATCCCAGTCGGGCCGCACGCGCCAGGCGTTGTTGATGGCGACGATCTTGCCGAAGGCCTGCTTGGGCCAGGCGGCGCAACGCACGACATCGGGGGCGCTGCCGATCAGCAAGATCACGTTTGGCGTTCCGTCGATCACCACAACCCTCTCGACCGGCCGAAATGCATCTCGATGCCGCCCGGGTGAACGGCTTTATAGCCTCAACCGCCCATCGAAAACACCAGCCGGATTTAGGCTGCATCAACGAAAGGGAGCTTGCCAGCCGGTTGTAAAATGCGGACTTAGGCACAGTCGTACAAGCAGCAGGCAGGTTTTCCCGCTAGCCCAAAAACGACGATATGAGTTGGGCGATATATATTAGTTGGCTAAACTAGCGGAACGTCCAACGCACATTCCCAGAACCGAACATGTCCTGTCTAGACCATGATATCTATATGGGACATTACTGCATAAGCTGAATGCGACCTCGACGGTTCGGCGGCACAGCCCTCAGACGCCGCGGCTTTGCCGCCGCGCCTTTCGCCCCGGATCCGTAGATCAACCGGACGACGAACAGGAAATATCCAACCTGCATGACGATCAAGGTAAAGATCGTCCAGGCCAGCGTCTTCCAGATTGAACCCGTCGCAAAGTAAGTCGAGATCGCCACGATGGACGATGTGGTGGTCAGCCCCACCAGGAACTGTGGAAAGTTCATGACTTTTCTGCGCCGCCCCGAAACTCGCAACAGCCGGGACGAACTCCCCTAACCCATTACCCCGGGCCAACGTTTTCACTATTTTAGCAATTGCGCAAGCACCAAATAGAACAGCAGTTAACGCATGCTTCCGTGATCAAGGGCTGCATGTCAGGTCACCAAGGTGGGCTGGCTTGGACAGCGGCTGCGCGTCCCCTACTCCCCAGCAACCTCCCTATACGCCCTCACCGCCCCATCAAGCGCACGTATTCGCCACGTCTCCGCTTCGCGCGCCTCGAGATAGGACGGGCCGAGCGGGACTTTCCCTCCGCCGTCCGGCAGGTCCAGCACGTAGACGGGATTGCAGATGCCCGACAGGCGCGCACGCAAGGCGCTGACCAGCGCCTGGCCCTCGGCGATCGTGGTGCGCCGGTGCGCCATTCCGCGCACGAGATCGCCGTGGTGCAGGTAATAGGGTTTGACGCCAAGGCGATACATCAGCTCGCGGCACAGCTCTTCCAGCACCTCGACCGTATCGTTCACGCCTTTCAGCAGAACGCTCTGGTTCAGCAGCACGAAGCCGCCCTGCCGCAACGTGCGGCAGGCCCGCTCGGTCGCCTCCGTGATTTCGCGTGGGTGGTTGAAATGGGTGACGACAGTGACCATCAGCCGGCCCTGCAAGGCTTGAATCAACCCGCCGGTGACGCGCGACGGCAGCGCGACGGGTACGCGAGTGTGGATGCGCAACAGCCGCACATGCTGGATCGCCTCGACACGGGCGCGGATTTCCGCCAGCGCCCTGTCCGGCAGCGACAGCGGGTCGCCGCCGGTCAGGATCACCTCGCGGATTTCCGGATGGGCCGCGATATAGGCGAAGGCCGGCTCCAGCGCCTCGCGCGAAAAACCCCGGCCGATCGAGGTCAGCTGCTCCTTGCGAAAGCAGAACCGGCAATAGACCGCGCATTGATAGGTCGGGAACAACAGAACCCGGTCGGCATGTCGATGCGTCAATCTAGGCACGGGACTGAAGGCGTGGTCGGCGATCGGATCGTCGAGTTCGCCCTCCTGCTCTGCCAGTTCGGCGGGCGACGGGATGACCTGAAGCCGTATCGGATCGGCGGGGTCGTTCCAGTCGATCAGGTCGAGATAGGCCTTGGGAATGCGAACCTTGTGGCGCGTGGCCGCGGCTTTGGCCGCCGCCCGCTCGGCTGGCGACAGCGGCAGCGAATCCAGATCACCTACCTGCCGCACGCCCTCGCGAACATCGTCCCGCCATGCGGCATCCGCCTCGCGAGCGCGCCGGTCATCGGCTGCCACGCCGGCCGCATCGACCGCCATGCTGGCGTCGGGGATGTCGGGATGTGAGGTCATCGCAGGCTCCTTGAATTTCGGGCCGGGGTACAGCATTGAAGCCAGGACTTGAAGGCAATAAGCGGTGTTTGGCCGGATTGGAGGGCGCGGCAGGAAGCCACAACCGGCCATGGTCAGAACAATCGTCCAACATCGCTGACGCAAAACATTAGCTTGCTCTTATATTAGCTTGAGCGTATACACATAAACGGCCGGTGATCTACCCCCCAACCGGTTAGGCTCGGCGCCAGTTCCCTCCCTACCCCTCAGGTCAACGACGCCGGGCCGCTCGGGCCCGCCCGGTCGCCCGCGGTCGAGACCGGATCGTCGACCTCTTCGATGTCGATCATGCCCCCTGCTCAAGCAGCACCCAGCTGAACATGCCAGCTGAACACATCGGCGATGCCCGCGTCTCTCGGCCTTCCCGTCGCCGGCCGCGGTCGCTAGTCTCGGATTGTGAAAAAGCTGGAGAACAGCGTATGGCGAACGACTTGTCGCCAAGGCTTTTGGAGATCGTCAATGCGCTGCCTTTGCGGCAGGGCATGCGAGTGCTGGAGATCGGCTGCGGACCGGGTGCTGCAGCGCGCGAGATCGCGCGCCGGATCGGCGGCGGGCACGTGCTGGCGATCGACCGCTCGGCCAAGGCCATCGCGCAGGCCGGGGCCGCCTCGCGCGCCGAGATTGCGGCAGGCCGGCTGAGCCTTCGCCAGATCGCCATCGAGGATTTCGAGTTGGAGGCCGATGAGAAGCACTTCGACATTGCCGTTGCGGTGCGCGTCGGCGCGCTGGACGGGCGTCATCCCGAAGCAGGAAAAATTGCCCTGCGACGGCTCAAGGCGGCGTTGACCGCGCAAGGCCGGCTGTTCATCGACGGCGGCGATCCGCTGCGCGAAATTGCGATACATGGCTGAGCACCTCGTGCTTGGCCCCCGGAATCGAGCGTCTACGTGACCGTGCGCGGCAGAGCCGGCCTCAGCTCCGCAACCCCGGCGCCTCCTGCCCGGTGCGCTCGACATATTCGGTATAGCCGCCGCCATAGGTGTGGATGCCCTCGGGCGTCAGTTCCAGCACCCGGTTCGACAGCGCCGCCAGGAAATGGCGGTCGTGCGAGACGAACAGCATGGTTCCCTCGTACTGCGACAGTGCCGTGATCAGCATCTCCTTGGTGGCGATGTCGAGGTGGTTGGTCGGCTCGTCCAGCACCAGCAAATTGGGCGGATCGAACAGCATCAGCGCCATCACCAGCCGCGCCTTCTCGCCGCCCGACAGCACGCGGCATTTCTTCTCGATCTCGTCGCCGGAAAAGCCGAAGCAGCCGGCCAGCGCCCTGAGCGGTGCTTGGCCGGCCTGCGGAAACGCATCTTCCAGCGTCTGGAACACGGTGCGCTCGCCCTCCAGCACTTCCATGGCGTGCTGGGCGAAATAGCCCATCTTGACGCTGGGCCCGCGCGCCACCGTGCCATTGTCCGGCTCGGAAGCGCCAGCGACCAGCTTCAGCAGCGTCGACTTGCCGGCGCCGTTGACGCCCATGATGCACCAGCGCTCGCGGCGGCGCACCTGAAAATCCAATCCCTCGTAGATCGAGCGGCTGCCATAGCCCTTGTGCACGTTCTTCAGCGTCACCACGTCCTCGCCGCAGCGCGGCGCCGGCTGGAAGTCGAACGATACCTTCTGGCGGCGCTTGGGCGGCTCGACCCGGTCGATCTTGTCCAGCTTCTTCACCCGGCTCTGTACCTGGGCGGCATGCGAGGCACGCGCCTTGAAGCGCTCGATGAAGGCGATCTCCTTGGCCAGCATCGCCTGCTGGCGCTCGAACTGCGCCTGCTGCTGCCTGTCGGCAATCGCCCGCTGCTGCTGGTAGAATTCGTAGTTGCCGGAGTAAGCGGTCAGCGAACCGCCGTCGATCTCGACCACCTTGTTGACGATGCGGTTCATGAACTCGCGGTCGTGCGAGGTCATTAGCAGCGCGCCGTCATAGTTCTTCAGGAACTGCTCCAGCCAGATCAGGCTTTCCAGGTCGAGATGGTTGCTCGGCTCGTCGAGCAGCATGGCGTCGGGCCGCATCAAAAGGATCCTGGCCAGTGCCACGCGCATTTTCCAGCCGCCGGACAGCTTGCCGACGTCGCCGTCCATCATCTCCTGGCTGAAGCCGAGGCCGTCCAGCACCTCGCGCGCCCGGCCATCCAGCGCGTAGCCGTCGAGCTCCTCGAAGCGGTGCTGCGCCTCGCCGTAGCGGGCGATGATCTCGTCCATCTGGTCGGCCTGGTCAGGGTCGCCCATGGCGTGCTCGAGCTCGCGCATCTCGGCCGCCACTTCGCTGACCGGTCCGGCGCCGTCCATCACTTCGGCCACCGCACTGCGGCCTTCCATGTCGCCGACATCCTGGCTGAAATAGCCGATGGTGACGCCGCGATCGACCGAGACCTGGCCTTCGTCGGGCTGCTCCTCGCCGTTGATCATGCGAAACAGCGTCGTCTTGCCGGCGCCGTTAGGCCCGACCAGCCCGACCTTCTCGCCCTTCTGCAACGCGGCGGAGGCTTCGATGAAGACGATCTGCCTGCCATTCTGCTTGCTGATGCTTTCGAGACGAATCATGGTTTTCCGGGGAAGGCCAAAGGAGAGTTCCTGCGCCAATACGCGATAGACCGCGCCGGCGGAAGCCCGCAGTAGTGAGGCGCCCCGCGCCAAATTGTCTGAACCCGCCAGTCGCTTCCCGGCTGGATCAGGCTTTGACGGCGTAGGGATGAGCCGGCGGATCAGCTATCGGTAAGCGCCTTCGTCGTCGCCATTTTGACCCCGGCGGCGGCAAATGCCGCATTGTGCCGGGCGATGATCTCCGCGGCGGTCTCGCTGGCCGCGTCGAGCGTGCTGTGGGCGTCGGAAACCACGGTGACGCCCAGGCCCGCTGCAAAGGCGCCCTTCACCGTGGCCGCCACGCAGAAATCGGTCTGCGCGCCGATCAGAACGACCTCGCCGGCGCCCTGCCCGGCCACCCATTCTGCAAGGGCGGCATTGCTGAACGCATCGCCGACACGCTTGGCGAAAGTCGGCTCGTCCTCGGCCTGGCCGAGCGCCGGCCACACCGGCCAGCCCGGCTCACCCGGCGCCAGAGGATCGCCCTGCGGCCCGTCATGCCTGATGAAGGCGACTTTGCGCCCGCTGCGCCGTGCCCATTCGATCAGCGCGCGGGTGCGGGCAACGATGCCGTCGGCATCATGGATCGGCGGTTCGGCAACACCGTCGAACATGCCGGTCTGAAGGTCAATCACGATGAGCGGCGCAGCGGCCGCGGGGCTGGTCTCTGACATGGACGCGAGCATAGCGTGGGTGGTAGGCGGGTCAAGTATACGCGCCGAAGCCGAGCTGGAGCTGCTGATCTCCCCCTCGTGGGGCAGGGCTATCGCAGGTGGAAAGCCGAGGCTTTCGCTCTACGATGGACCCCCACCCCTAACCCCTCCCCACAAGGGGGAGGGGGACTTCCGTTGGCGCTGACCTCGGCAAATTGCCTGCCTTTCGGCGCCAAAGGGGAAGTAAGGGCGCGCGGAAGCATTCCCTCCCCTTGTGGGGAGGGTTAGGGTGGGGGTCCATCTTCGCAAGAATCCAAATGCGATTGCCCAGCGCAACAGTGGGGGTGTCCAAGCCCCGGCGACGAAATTGGATATCCCGCAATCAATCCGGCGCCCCGGCGAAAAGCACCATCCTATCGGCGCCGCCAGCCGGCCAGTCCCTGATGCTGCGGTCGTAGCCGCCGGTCAGCACCGTGCCGCCCGCGGCAAAGGCAACCGCATAGATCGGGCCGGACTGGCTGTCGAACATGGCGAGCTGGTTGCCGGTCTGCCGGCGGTGAAACTGAGGCCGTTCGGCACCTCGCGAGCACGCCTCGCCCAGCGCCAGATACGCCTCGATGAAGCAAGCCGTGCCGATCACGATCATGAGGGCTGCAAGCAGCCTGTCAGCAAACCTGTTCATCTATCCGCTCTGCAATGATGGCGCTCGGCGCCTGGCTGTCGGTGATGGCTCAAGTCCACCCCAGCCCTTCGGCAGCAGCCGCAGGCATCGCCGCGTTTGCCGGGAGGCCGGTCGCGCGCTAGATCGCTGGCAGAGGCTAACGCGAGGCCAGCAATGGACGATTGGAAGCTACCTTGGGACGGCGGTTGCCTGTGCGCCGGAATACGCTTTCGCATCAGCGCCCCGCCCTTGCTGACGATGGCGTGTCACTGCACCGGCTGCCAGAAGCTGAGCGCCAGCGCGTATTCCCTGACCATCGCCGTGCCCAGCGACGGTTTCGCCGTCGCCCAGGGCGAGCCGGTGGTCGGCGGCCTGCACGGCCCGCATCGCCAGCTCTATTGCCCGCATTGCAAGAACTGGATGTTCACGCGCCCGCATGGCCTGGACTTTTTCGTCAACATTCGTGCGACCATGCTGGACCAGCACCAATGGTACGTGCCTTTCGTCGAAGTCTTCACTTCGGAAAAGCTGCCCTGGGCTTCGACCGCCGCTAGCCACAGTTTCGCTACGCAGCCCGACCTCGAGGGATACGCCCCTCTGATCGAGGCGTTCGCCCGCGAAGCGGCGCGGCCAACTTGACTGGTTGCCGCCCGGAAAGGCGGCGCCAGCCTCCGTGCCTCACTTCAACTCCACCCAGACCGGCGCATGATCGCTGGCGCCGGTCTCGCCGCGCACGTCGCGGTCGATGCCCGCCGCTACCAGCCGGCGCGACAGCTTCTTGCTGAGCAAGATATGGTCGAGGCGCAGGCCGGCATCGCGCGGCCAGCGGTTGCGGCGATAGTCCCAGAATGTGTAGAGCGTCTCGTTCGGGTGCTTCTTGCGCAGCGCGTCAAGCCAGCCCTGGTCGAGCAGCCGCTGGAACGATGCGCGGCTTTCCGGCTGGACCAGCGCGTTGTCGTCATAGGAGCGGGTCGGGTAAATGTCGCGCGGCTCGGGCACGATGTTGTAGTCGCCGGCCAGCACCACCGGCAGGCCGGTGTCGAGCAACTGCGCCGCATGCGCCTCCAGCCTTTCGTGCCAGTTGAGCTTGTACTGGAATTTCGGGCCGGGCTGCGGATTGCCGTTCGGCGCGTAGAGGCAGGCGACGACGATGCCGTTGACCGCAGCTTCGATGTAGCGCGCCTGCTGGTCGCTATCGTCGCCGGGCAGCGCCTCGCGGGTCAGAACGGGTTCTGCACCACGCGAAAGGATGGCGACGCCGTTCCAGGTCGGCTGCCCGACCCAAACCGCGCCGTAGCCGGCCGCCGCCAGCGCAGTGCGCGGAAACTGCGTCTGTCTCGCCTTGAGCTCCTGCAGGCAGGCGATGTCGGGTTTGGCGGCAGCCAGCCATGCGAGCAGGTTCGGCAGCCGGCTGTTGATGTTGTTGACGTTGAAGGTGGCGATCTTCATCGGCCTGCTTCAGCGCACGATGCGTTCGGTCCACGCCTTCACCGCATCAGCCAGCGTCTTCAGATGATCGGCGGTGGAGAAGCCGGAGATGTTTTTGCGCGGCTTCAGATCATGGTCGCCGTCTTCCAGCCAGAAGATCTCGATTGCGTCGGACAGAGCATAGGTCGCGACCTCGTCTTTGGTCCCGAACTCGTCGCGCGTGCCCTGGAAGATCAATGTCGGCGTCTTGAGATCGGCCAGGTGTTTTGTCCGAAGCTGCGTCGGTTTGTCAGGCGGATGGAAGGGATAGCCGAGACAAAGCAGCCCTGAAATCTCGCCCTTCGAAAACATCTCGTCGGCGATCATCGAAGCGACGCGTCCGCCCATCGACTTGCCGCCGATGATCAGCGGACCCTTCACGCCCTTCGCCCGGAGGTCGGCGATCGCCTTGACGTATTCCGGGTTAACCGTCTCGGCGCGCGGCGGCGGCTTGCGGTGGCCGTAGCGGCGAGCCGCCATGTAGTGGAATTCGAAGCGCGCGACGCGGAAGCCGGCCTCGGCCAGCGCTTTTGCCGTGGCTGTCAGCGAGGGGGAGTCCATAGGAGCGCCTGCGCCATGGGCGAGCAGGACCGTGATGGCGGCGGTGTCGGGGCCGTCGAAGAGGAAGGTTGTCATGGGGACTCCAACGCTGGTGACCCCTTCTCCCCTTGTGGGAGAAGGTGACCGAGCGAAGCTCGGTCGGATGAGGGGTGTTCCAGGGAACGCCGACGCCTCATTTCTTCCAACACCCCTCAACCGTCTCGGCGCTGCGCGCCGATCCACCTTCTCCCACAAGGGGAGAAGGAGGCGCTACTACCTCACCCTGCCGACATCCGCGCCAGCTGCAAATCGACAAACTGGATGCCCCGCGCGGCCGTGCGCGCCCATTCGGAATTGGCGTCGAGCTCGAGATAGCGCACCCAGCGACGCCGCGCCTCGGCGAGATTGCCGGCGTCGAACTCCAGCCTCGCAAGGTTGAATACCGCATCGGCATAATCAGCGTCCAATGCGATCGCCTTGAGCAAATGGCGGCGCGCCGAGGCTACCCGCCCCTCCTCGCTCATCAGCCCGGCGAGATTGAACCAGGCCTCGACGAAGCCGGGATCGAGCTTTATCGCGCGGGCATAGTCGTGCGCCGCCTCGGCCGCCTGGCCGGCGGCGCGCAGGCAGTTGGCGCGGTTGAAGGCGGCGATGGCATCGCTTGGGTCGATGGCCAGGCAGCGCTGGTAGAGCGCCGCCGCCTGCTCGTGCTCTTCAGCCCCTTCCGCCGCCTCGGCATCGGCGAACAGCTCTTCCAGCGTGTCGTCATCCTGCGTTCCCAGATCGAACAGCAGCTGGCCGTCGAGTTCGCTCTGGCCGCCTTCGAGATAGATCGCATCGGCCCGCCCGTGCTGCGAGCCGACGGCGAGCGACTTGGCGGTGAGCGAGGCGACCGGGCCTGAGCGGTGCACCGAGCGCGCAATCGCCCCCCACGAGGCGCCGCCGGCAACCAGCCCGGCATATTTGCGGGCGAGGATCAGGTCGCGAAAGGAATACGGTTCGCAATCATGCTCGAAGGCATCGAACAGCGACAAAAGGTCGAGATCCTCGCCGGTCAGCCGCGACTGGTCGATCAGCGACTGCCGCGACAGCGCAGAAGCCTCCGGCGCCTTCATCAATCCGAGCAGGCGCAGGAAGCCGTTCTCGCTGACCAGCTTGCGCCCGGCCGCGCGCTCCGCAGCAGCCCGACGCTCGATCTCGCCATCGCCGGCTTTGGCGAGCAACTTGCGGCCCAACACGACATGTGTGGTGCGCCGAGTGACCCCGCGCCGCAACTGGCCGTGCTGGCGCTCGACCTCGCGCGCCGCCAGCCTGAGCGGAAAGGCCGCCAGCGCGCCGACGATGCCGAAGACCGTGCCGGCGAGAGCCGTCACGCCTTGCTCTTGCCGACGGCTTTGAGAAGGTTCGCCTTGAGCGGGTTTTCCTTGGCCGCGCCAGCGCCGGCCTTGGCGGATTTCGCCGCGGGCTTGGCCGTTTCATCGGCCTTGCTCTTCGACTTGGCCGGCGGTTTGGCCGATTGCGACAGGCTCGCCTTCAGCGCATCCATGAGATTGATGACATTGCCGCGCTCGGGGGCCGCCGCGATGATCGGCTTATGGCCCTTCAGCTTCTCGCGGATCATCGCCATCAGCGCGATCTCGTAGCGGTCCTCGTAATTCTTCGGATCGAAGGTGGTTTCCTTTTGCTTGATCAGCGCCTCGGCCAATTGCAGCATTTCGGGATCGGGGTTTCCGGCCGGGATATTGCCGAAATACTCAGCCGTGCCACGCACTTCGTTCGGATTCCTCAAGGTGCAGACGAACATGCCGTTCTCGCGCGCGCCGATCGTCACCACGCGCTCGCGGCTGGACAGCACCAGGCGGGCGATCGCCAGCTTGCCGGATTTGCGCATGGCTTCGCGCAGCACGGCGAAGGTCTCCTCGGCCATTGCGCCGTCCGGCGCCAGGTAATAGGGCGCGTCCTGATAGATGACGTCGACCGAATGCTCGTCGACAAAAGCCTCGATGTTCATCGTATGGTTGGATTCGATGCGCACCGCATCGAGATCGGAGTCCTCGATGATGATGTACTGCTTGTCCTCGTATTCGTAGCCCTTGACCAGGTCCGAACGCTCGACCAGCCCGAGCTCGGGGTCGACCGGCTTCATGTTGATGCGGTTGTGCGTCTTCTTGTGCAGCTGGTTGAAGCTGATGCGTTCACTCGCGCTCGTCGCCGGATAGAGCCGGACCGGACAGCTGACCAGACTGAGCTTGAGGTAACCTTTCCAACTTGCCCTGGGCGCCATGAATACTCCTACGCGGCCTTGTGCTGTCGAACTGTTCGCAGCGTTCATTCGTCCCGAGGACGAATGCGGCTGCCGAAATCCTACATTGCCCTTACAATACCGGCAAATCCCTAGCGAAATCTTCCTCCGCCGGAGCCCCTGCAGGTAAGAGGTCCGTGGCGAAGAATAATTCAAATTTTCCGGAGCGTCGATGGAGTCTGGGGCCGCGCCGGCACGACTACCTCGCGGTGCCTATCACCGGCAAATCCCGGGCGAAATCTTCCATGTCGGCCCAAGGGTCGCCTGACGTCGCCAGCAGGCCCGGCAATGACGAATAATTCAGATCCTGCGGGGCGTCGATGGTCGCCAGGTCGCTCCAGCTCACCGGCGTCGAGGCCGGCAAATTGGTGCGGGCGCGCAGCGAATAGGGAGCCGCCGAGGTGTGGCCGCGCGCATTGCGGTGATAATCGATGAAGATGCGCCGCTTCCGGTTATCCTTGCCCATGGTGGTGGTGAAAGTGTCGGGCGCGGTGGCGGCAAGATGCGTCGAGATGGCGCTGGTCGCCTGGTGCAGTTTCTTCCAGTTCTGCTTTTGCGTCACCGGCACTGATATGTGGATGCCGTGGCCGCCGGACGTCTTGGCGAACGGCACCAGCCCTAGCGCTTCCAGCTCGCCCTTAATGTGCACCGCCGCCTCAACCACCTCGCGCCAGGCGATCCCCTCGCCCGGGTCGAGGTCGAAAACGATCAGGTCCGGCTTGTCGAGCCGCGTGCGATGGGTGCCCCAGGTGTGGAACTCGACGACACCGAACTGCGCCAGCGCCAGATAGCCCTTGGCGTCTTCCACCGAGAGATAGGATTTGGTCTCGCCCTCCGAATTGGTTGCTTCGAAAGTCGCCACGGAGGGCGGCATGCCGGTGAAGGCGTGGCGCTGGAAGAAACAGTCCTGCGGCCTGCCGGTCGGGCAGCGCACCAGCGACACCGGCCGGCCGAGAATGTGCGGCAGCATGAAATCGCCGACCAGCGCATAATAGACGGCAATGTCGAGCTTGGTCGGGCCGGTCTTGCCGAACAGCCGCCGCGTCGGGTTGGTCACCCAGATGGTGGCGAGGTCGGCCTCGGCGATCAGCCGCTTGCGCTTGGCCGAAACCGGCGTCGACAGGCCGACGTCGCGCAGGCCGCGGAACACGGCATGGCGCAGCGCATTGTCGGTAGTCCGGTTGGCGTAGTGGATATGCGCCGAAAGCAGCGGCCGCACCCATTTCATCTCGCGCATGATTTCGCGCGGAACGCCTTCCGGCGCGGACGCCCCGGCGCGCAACGGCTCCAGCCGCGCCAGCAACTCGCCGGCGGTGGCGGCGTCGAAGCCGGTGCCGACCTTGCCGCGATAGTGCAATTCGCCATCCTCGAATTCGCCGAGGCCGAGTGCGGCCAGCCCCTCGGCCGCATCGGAGACTGTGTAGCCGGCGATGACGAAGTCGCCGGTCTGAAGCGCCTTGGTCTTGGTCCAGGTCTTGGTACGGCCGCTCTGGTAGATTGCCGTGGCGCGCTTGGAGACGACACCCTCGAGCCCCATCTCGGACGCCTGGTCATAAAGTGCCTGGCCGTCTCCTTCGACATGATCGCTGAGCTGGATGGCCGAATTGGCGCCGAGACCGGACAGCAATTGCGAAAGCAGCGCCTTGCGCCGGCGGAGCGGCGCTTGTCTCAGGTCCCAGCCGTCGAGATACAGAAGATCGAAGGCGTAGAAGTGGAGTTTGTTGCCGGCGCCTTCGGCCAGCGCATTCTGCAAAAGGGCAAAGCGGCTGATGCCCTTGGCGTCGAGCGCGACGACCTCGCCGTCGATGATCGCCTCGCGGCACGGCAGCCTGGCGAAGGCAAGCGGCAGGTCGCCATAGCGCTTCGTCCAGTCGAGGCCGGCGCGGGTGATCAGCCTGACTGCGCCGTTAGCGAGATGCGCCATGGTGCGGTAGCCATCGAATTTGATCTCGTGCAGCCAGACTTCGCCCGTTCGGGCCGCTGGGTCATCGCCGCCCGGCGGTTTCGAAACCTGCGTCGCCAGTTGCGGCTCGATGCGGGTGGGCAGCGGCGCCTTGACGGCGCCCGGCAAAGCACCTGGCTTCAGCACCACCGGCCTGGCAGGCTTGGCGGCCGGCTTCGGCGTTGCCGCCAGTTCCTCGATGCGGCGTCCGGATTTGACGCTTTCCGGCCGGGCTTCCAGTATGTCGAGCTTGGCGTCGGCGGCGAGATCGCGCTCCTTGAACAGCAGCCAGTTCTTCTTGCCCGCATCCTCGCCGGGCTTCGGTTTCAGCCGCGTCAGCATCCAGCCGCCATTCAGCTTTTCGCCGGCGAGGCGGAACTTGAAGGAACCGGTGCGCAGGCTCTTCTCGACATCGTCCATCGGCGCCCAGACGCCGGTGTCCCAGACGATCATCGGCCCGCCGCCATATTCGCCTTCGGGAATGACACCTTCGAAGTCGATATACTCGAGCGGATGGTCCTCGGTCTCGACCGCCAGCCGTTTGTCGGCGGGGTTGAGCGACGGGCCGCGCGGCACCGCCCAGCTCTTCAGCACGTCGCCGACCTGCAGGCGAAGGTCGTAGTGGTCGGCGGTGGCGTGGTGCTTGTGAACGACGAAGCGGTTGCCTTCCCCGGCAACCAGCCCGCCGGCGGGTTCCGGCGTCCTCGTGAACTCGCGCTTGGCGCGATAGGCCTTGAGCTTTGGCGGGGCGGTCACGGCCACATGCTCTTGCGCAAAAACAACGGCTTGATGCGCATGTCTTGAATCATTTTGTCAGCATGCGGCAGGTCGGCGTCATGCCGCTCAATCGTCGGTGGCCGGCGTCAATTCGAGCTCGGCCGGCGACAGGCCCTGCTGCAGCTGGCTGAGCCGGAATTCGTCGACCCAATAGGCCTCGCCGTTGACCAGCACCCGCGCGCTGTAGCTGCCGGCCGAAAAACGCTGCGCGGTGATGTACACCTTGTGGCGGTCGAGCGCGTTCCGCACCGCGGCGCGCTTGGATTTCTGACTGGCGACGGAACTGGCCATGCTGGTTACTCACGCACAAGCCGCAAGGCGGCGTGCCTTAAGGATGGCCGAGAGCGTGTCGGCTGTCAATTTGGCGGTCGCTGCGAGCCGCGCGCGGTAGCGCGTTCTTGCGCAAAGCTCCGGCCTTGGCTAGCATCCGCCGGCAGGCACCGAGCGGAGGAGAACGTCGCGGTGGACCGGCTGGAGCGCCGTTGCGTCCCTTCAAACACGAGTTGGGCGCTCGAAGGACACTCCATTTTTGAATCGACGCAAGGAACCTTCCGGAAAACCCATTCCGGTTTCGGGGTCGTGCGCTCATCTGGGAGGAGACTAAATTGATCAACAGACGTGAATTCCTGCTGTCGACCGCGGCGATGGCCGCTTTGGCGCTGGCCGCTCCGCAACTGGCTTTTGCCCAGGACAAGCTGACCATCCTGGGTTCGGTGCCGAGCCTCGGCTTTCCGTTCTTCGTGCACATGCTGAACCAGATCAAGGCGGAAGCCCAGGCGCAGGGCGTCAACCTGGTCGAAAGCGACGGCCAGAATTCGGCGCCCAAGCAGACCGCCGATATCGAAGCGGCGCTCGTGCAGAAGGTCAACGCCATCGTCATCTCGCCGCTCGACGTCAATGCGCTGGCCCCAGCCATCGAGGAAGCGGTCAAGGCCGGCGTTCCCGTCGTCACCATCGACCGCCGTGTCGAAGGCGTCGAGGGCATCCTTGCCCATGTCGGCGCCGACAACGTCAAGGGCGGCGAGGCCGAAGCGAAGGCCATGGTGGCGGCATTCCCGAACGGCGCCAAGATCTTCCATCTGCAGGGCCAGCCCGGTGCCGGCCCGGCGATCGACCGCAACAAGGGTGTGCACAACGTCCTCGATCCGATGAAGGACAAGTACCAGATCATCTTCGAGCAGACCGCCAACTTCGCCCGCGCCGAGGCGCTGTCCGTCACCGAGGCCGGCCTTGCCGCCAACGGCAAGCCCGACGCGATCATCTGCGCCAATGACGACATGGCGCTTGGCGCGGTTGAAGCCTGCGCGGCGCGCAACTTCACCGACGTCAAGATCTACGGCTTCGACGCGCTTCCCGAAGCGCTGGTCGCCGTGCGCGACGGCAAGCTGGCCGGAACGGTCGAGCAATTCCCCGGCGAACAATCGCGCACTGCGGTGCAGATCGCGGTCGCTTACGCCAGGGACAAGACCGAGCCGAAGGAAAAGCTGGTGCTTTTGACGCCGATCGTCATCGGCAAGGACAATCTCGACAAGGCGGAGAGGCTGGGCGAGACGAAGTAAGGTTGCACAAAGGGCGCGCAGCGGCAAAAGTAGCATTCTGTCGCGCCCCCCCTCTGCCCTGCCGGGCATCTCCCCCCACTTGGGGGGAGATCGGAAGCTTCGCCGATGGCGCCTTTTCTGCAACGCAGGAAGGTTGGCGAAAGACATCCAATCTCCCCCCTCGTGGGGAGATGTCAGGCAGGACAGAGGGGGGCGCTGTCCCGCCGACAATCGCAATCCAGGAGCAAACTTTGCCCAAGGCAGCCGCCATCGCGCCCTCTCCCGCCCTGCTCACCGTCGAGGGCGTGACCAAGCGCTTTGCCGGCGTCACCGCGCTGAACGACGTTTCGCTCGAAGTCCGCCCCGGCGAGATTCTCGGCCTGCTCGGCGAGAACGGAGCCGGCAAATCGACGCTGCTCAAGATCCTGTCCGGCGTGATGCCGCCGTCCAGCGGCCGCATCGTCTTCGATGGGGTCGAATTCAGCCCGCACAATCCGCAGGATGCCAAGCGCCACGGCATCGTAACAATCTACCAGGAACTGAGCCTGATCCCGACGCTGACCGTGGCGGAGAATATCTTCATCGGTCGCGCGCCGCTCGGCCGGTTCGGGCTGGTCAGCTGGCGGAAGATGGAGGAAGATTCGCGCGCGATCATCGCTCGCGTCGGCCTCGACCTCGACCCGGCGACGCCGGTGTCGGCGCTGTCGGTGGCCGAGCAGCAGCTGGTCGAGATCGCCCGCGCGCTGTCGCTGAAGAGCCGCTTGATCATCATGGACGAGCCGACCTCGGCGCTGACCGAAACCGAAGTGCACAGGCTGATGTCGATCATGGACCGGCTGCGCAAGGATGGCGTCGCCATCATGTTCGTCACCCACCGGCTGGAGGAGGCCTCGGCGATCTGCGACCGCATGACGGTGCTGCGCGACGGCAGGCTGGCCGGCCATCTCGACCGCGAAGGCGGGCCGATCAAACTGCCGAAGATCATCGAGAAGATGGTCGGCCGCGCCGCTTCCGAGCTCTATGCCAGGCCGACGCAGCGCGACGTCGCCGGCGACGTCCGGCTCTCGGTGCGCGGCCTGCGCACGGTGCGCGATCCGCAGGCGCCGCACGCCATCGTGCTCGAAGGCGTCGATCTCGACCTCAAGGCGGGCGAAATCCTCGGCGTCGCCGGGCTCGTCGGCTCCGGCCGCACCGAGCTCGCCCGCGCCATCTTCGGCGCCGACCGCATTGCCGCCGGCACCATCAGGCTCGACGGCAAGCCGATCGCGCCCGCCTCACCCGCCGACGCCATCGAGCTCGGCATCGGCCTGGTGCCGGAGGACCGCAAGCACCAGGCAATCTTCGCAGCACTCGCCATCCTCACCAATTTCTCGATCGCCGCGCTCGACCGCTACTCCAGTGTCGGCTTCATGGCCGAGCGGCGCGAACGCGAGGCGCTGGCGAACTACAGGAAGATGCTGTCGATCCGCATGGCTTCGCCCGAGCAGGCGATCGAGGGCCTGTCCGGCGGCAACCAGCAGAAGGTGATCCTTGCCCGCTGGCTGGCGCGCGATCCCAAGGTACTGATCGTCGATGAACCGACGCGCGGCGTCGATGTCGGCGCCAAGGCGGAAGTGCACCAGATCCTGGTGGAGCTCGCCGCGCGCGGCATCGCCATCATGATGATCTCGTCCGAGCTGCCCGAAGTGCTTGCGGTGTCGGACAGGATCGTCACCATGCGGCGCGGGCGCATTACCGGCGAGATGCCCGGCGTCGAGGCGACCGAGGAGAAATTGATGGAACTGATGGCGCTCGACCAGAAGCAGGAAGCAACGCAATGACCAGCACGACCGAACGGAGCCAGCGCGGCGGTGTCAATATTGCGCGGCTGCTGATGAGTTTCGGCCCACTGATGTTCCTGGCGTTGCTGATCGTCGTCTTCACCGTGCTGAAGCCGAGCTTCATCGACCCGATCAACCTGTTCAACATCATGCGCCAGATCTCGATCACCGGCCTGATCGCGCTTGGCATGACCTTCGTCATCCTCACCGCCGGCATCGACCTGTCGGTCGGCTCGCTGCTCGCCTTCTGCGGCATGGTCGCGGCGGTGGTGGCCAAGGGCGGCACCGCCAACACGCTGTCGCTGTCGACAACGGGCACGCAGGGCTATGGCTGGTTCGCCGCCCTTCTCGCGGCCGTCGTCGTCGGTGCCGTGGCCGGCGGCGTCCAGGGCTTTGCCATCACCAGGCTGAAAGTGCCGCCCTTCGTCGTCACGCTTGGCGGCCTCACCGTGTTTCGCGGCCTGACCTTGACGATTTCCAATGGCGGCCCGATTTCCGGCTTCGACGCCTCGATGCGCTGGTTCGGTACCGGCCTGATCGGCCCGGTTCCGGTGCCGGCGATCATCTTCGCGATTGCCGCGATCCTTTGCCATATCGTGCTGCGCTACACACGTTACGGCCGCGCGGTCTATGCCGTCGGCGGCAATGCCGAGGCGGCACGGCTCTCCGGCCTGCGTGTCGACCGCATCCTGATCTCGGTCTACATTATCGTCGGCTTCTTCGCCGGCCTTGCCGCCTTCGTTTTGTCGGCGCGGCTCAACTCCTCCGAAGCCGTCGCCGGCATCGGCTACGAGCTGACGGTGATCTCGGCGGTCGTTATCGGCGGCACCTCGCTGTTCGGCGGCATCGGCAGCGTCGGCGGCACGGTGGTCGGTGCAGGGCTGATCGGCGTCTTGCAGAACGGGCTGCAGTTCAACAACGTCTCGTCCTACACGCAAAGCATCGTCATCGGCCTGATCCTCATCCTCGCCGTGGCCTTCGACCGCTGGCTGAAATCGCGGGTAAGGCGGTGACCCAAATAAGAACCATGACCGAACAGGACGTTCCGGCGGTGTCGCGGCTGCTTGGAGGGTCCTGGCGACACACCTATTCGCCGATCCTGGGTGCCGAGACGATGGCACGGCTGTCGGATGAGAGGCACGCGCCGGAGCGGCTGGCGGCCGAGCTCGGGGATGACAACAAGATGTCCTTCGTCGCCGAGCGGGCTGACGGCTCGCTCGCCGGTTATGCGATGGCAGCGATGGACGACAAAGGCGAGGTCATGCTCGAGCGGCTCCATATAGACAAAACAGAGTACGGCACCGGCCTTGCCGCCGACCTGCTGCATGCCGTTCTTGCCGCGCATGCGGGTATTCCCAGCATCGCCCTGGAAGTGATCGAGGGCAACGACCGCGCAATCGCCTTCTATCGCAAGCACGGCTTCGAGGTCGTCGAGCGCCGGCCGGCTGCACACGGGGTGGGCGGCCATGCCTCGCTGATCATGCGCCGGCTGCTACCGATGGCTTAGTAGGCGAAAGCGGCTGAGCGCGTAATCTCCCCCCTCGAGGGGGAGATGGCCGGCAGGCCAGAGGGGATAGCCGCGCGTGAGGCGCCAACTTTCTCTTTCGTCCAACATGGCGTCGCGCCAGGACGTACCGACCCCCTCTGTCGCCTTCGGCGACATCTCCCCCTCAAGGGGGGAGATTGGCGACTTCTCCAACCGCTCAGGCCGGGGCGTTGACGCGCTGTGCGCGCGTTGCCCAGTCGGCAACCGTGGCGCCAGCAACGCTCTCGCCGGCAACCGTCCCGTTCGTCTGCGGCGCAAGCAGGTCGTTGCGGCGGGCGAAGGCAACGAAGGTGGCGCGCGCCGTCTCGGCGTCGATCTCTCCTTCCAGTGCTGCACGGCACGCTTTTGCGGCGATGTCATGCGCGGCCGTCCGGCTCGTTGCCGGCCACTCAGCCAAAAGTGCATAAGCCTCAGCCGCGCTTTCTATCTTCGTCGGCGTACCGAGGCCGGTGAGGATGGTAACCGGCTTGTCGAACGAAGCACGATCCATGACACTCTCCTTTCCTGGCTCAATCGGCTCCTTTCGGAACTCAACCGCGCGGGCGCTTCGATCCGCCTGCAGGACGGCGTCGATCGACGAATGCAATACGGCTTGCATGCCCGGCCGCGGCAGCAGCCGATGCACCTTGACCAGCGCCTCGAGCCAGGCCGCCACGCCCAGCGGCGGATGTTCGCGCCCGTAGAGCCACGCCTTTGCCTTGGCGAGCGGGTATCCCGCCTCTTCGGCGAAATCGGTTTCCGACCAACGCAGCAGGCGCAGGCATTCGCGCATCCGCGCCGCGATCATTTGCGCTCCTCCGTGCCGGCCCCCACGCGTTGAGCCGACAGAAACATCAGCGTGTAGGCCGCCTTGCGGCGGTCCCAGCCGGCCGACTCGGCCATATCCAGCAAGCCGTCGACCAAAGGCGCCAGCGCCGCCCTGCAGTCGGCTTCATAGTTGAAATCGTTTTTCGGGCGGGTCGGCGCCGCGATCTTTCCAAAACTGTCCATCATATCCATGGCAACACCTGCTCAGCATTAGTCCCGGACCGGCAAGACCGTGCCCGCTTTTGGCGGACACGGTCCATCTGCCGTTTCGAAGTCGCGCTTTGGAAGCCTGGCCTTAGAAGTCCATGCCGCCACCGCCGGGCATGGCCGGCGCGGCAGCTTCCTTCTTCGGCTTCTCGGCCACCATCGCCTCGGTCGTCACCAGCAGGCCGGCAACGGAGGCGGCACCCTGCAGGGCAGTGCGCACGACCTTGGCCGGGTCGATGACGCCTTGACTGTAGAGGTCGCCGAACTCGTTGGTCTGCGCGTTCCAGCCATAGCCGAAGTCGGTCGTCTCGCGCAGCTTGCCGACGATGATCGAACCTTCGGCGCCGGCATTCTCGGCGATCTGGCGCACCGGCGCTTCGATGGCGCGACGCACGATGTCGACACCGGTCTTCTGATCGGGATTGTCGACGACGACATTATCGAGCGCCTTCGCCGCTCTCAACAGCGCCACGCCGCCGCCGGGCAGGATGCCCTCCTCAACCGCCGCGCGTGTGGCGTGCATGGCGTCGTCGACGCGATCCTTGCGCTCCTTGACCTCGATCTCGGTCGAGCCGCCGACACGGATGACGGCGACGCCGCCGGCGAGCTTGGCCAACCGCTCCTGCAGCTTTTCGCGGTCGTAGTCGGAGGTGGTTTCCTCGATCTGCGCCTTGATCTGGCTGATGCGCGCATGGATTTCATCCTTGCGGCCGGCGCCGTCGACGATGGTGGTGTTCTCCTTCTCGATCAGCACCTTCTTGGCGCGGCCGAGCATCTCCAGTGTGACGTTCTCGAGCTTGATGCCGAGGTCCTCCGAGATCGCCGTGCCGCCGGTCAGGATGGCAATATCCTCCAGCATGGCCTTGCGGCGATCGCCGAAGCCCGGTGCCTTGACGGCCGCGACCTTCAGGCCGCCGCGCAGCTTGTTGACGACCAGCGTCGCCAGCGCCTCGCCCTCGACGTCCTCGGCGATGATCAACAGCGGCTTGCCGGATTGCACGGCGGCTTCGAGCACAGGAAGCATGGCCTGCAGGTTGGACAGCTTCTTCTCGTGGATCAGCACATAGGGTTCTTCGAGTTCGACGCGCATCTTATCCTGATTGGTGATGAAATAGGGCGAGAGGTACCCACGGTCGAACTGCATGCCTTCGACCACTTCCAACTCGGTCTCAGCGGTCTTCGCTTCCTCGACAGTGATGACACCCTCATTGCCAACCTTTTCCATCGCCTCTGCGAGGAAGCGGCCGATCTCGGCATCGCCATTGGCAGAGATGGCGCCGACCTGAGCGATTTCGTCGTTCCTGGTCACCTTGCGGGCATTGGATTTCAGGTCGGCGACCACGGCGTCGACCGCCTTGTCGATGCCGCGCTTCAAATCCATCGGGTTCATGCCGGCAGCGACCGCCTTGGCCCCTTCCCTGACAATGGCCTGAGCAAGAATCGTCGCGGTCGTGGTGCCATCGCCTGCGGTGTCGCTGGTCTTCGAAGCAACTTCGCGGACCATCTGAGCGCCCATGTTCTCGAACTTGTCCTCGAGCTCGATCTCTTTTGCCACCGTCACGCCGTCCTTGGTGATGCGCGGCGCGCCGAACGATTTGTCGAAGACAACGTTGCGGCCCTTGGGACCGAGCGTCACCTTCACCGCATTGGCAAGCATATCGACACCGCGTAACATCTTCTCGCGGGCTTCGGTATGAAATTTCACATCTTTGGCAGCCATTGGAACACTCCTCGATAGGCAGCTTTTCGTTGACTGGAATGCTTGTTCAGGCCCCGCTCAGGCAGCCTTCTTCATCTCGCCCGTGGCTTCGATCACGCCCAGCACGTCGCTCTCTTTCATGATGAGCAGATCCTCGCCATTGAGCTTGATCTCGGTGCCGGACCATTTGCCGAACAAAATGCGGTCGCCGACCTTGACGTCGAGCGGCTGCAATTGGCCGCTGTCGTCGCGCGCGCCCGGACCGGCGGCAATGACCTCGCCCTCCTGCGGCTTCTCCTTGGCGGTGTCGGGGATGATGATGCCGCCCGCGGTCTTTTCGTCGACCTCGATGCGGCGGACCAGGATGCGGTCATGCAATGGACGGAACGCCATGTCGTTCTCCTCTCGGGACAAACAGATTTTCGAACATCCTCCTGACCGGACCGGCAATATCGGCCCGGCACGGGGTGCGCGATCCCTTCTTCAAGCATCGCGCGCATACGAACTAGTCGCGCTTTTTTCAGCTTTCAAGAGGATCATGCAAAAATTTTAGCACTCGACGCCTGAGAGTGCCAATACGCTGTAATTGTTCGCACATTCGCCGTTTCCGGCGCGATGACCCGGCCGGATTTCCAAATCTGTCCGTCTCCTGAGCCGCTTGCCGGCGGCTGGAACCTATGTGGAAGGCGAGGCGTTTTGCAGACCGAGGTTCATTGGGAAAGGAAGGATTGCATGACCAGCAGGGACTTTCAGCTCCAGATGCAAGGGTTTGGCCTCACCACGGCGGAGATCCACTACCGTCTGCCCGATCATCGAAGCCTGCTTCAGCTCTATATCTGGCAGGAATACGATATCGCCCCTGATTTCCCGACGCTGAAGCATTTCCTCGATTTCTGGGAGCGCGAGATCGAAGGCCCGCTGCATTCGGTGCGCGTGGCTCATCACCGTCTGATCCAACCGTCCGAATGGCGGGCCGTAAACGGCATTATCACCGTCCACTGAGGAGCAAGCCGATCTGCCGCCAGACAGCAAACAAAGTGCCTCCGAAGCGGGGGAAAGAGGTAGCTGACTCTCCCCCACTTGTTTTGGATCTCACAATATCGGAGGGCGTCCGGACTAGCCGGCGTGGTCGACAGGCTTGCGGGCGAGCAATCCAGCCTTGCGCGCCGCCCTGACGAAGGCCTTGCGCGCATCACGCGCGGTGCGCCAGCCGTCGAGCGCATCGCGGCAGGTCCGATAGGCGGTGCGCCAGCTCCGGCCGCGTGCACGGTCCGGCCACTGCTGGCGCATGCATTCGATGGCTTCCCAACTGCTGGCGACCTTGCGCTCGCTGGATTGGAATTTCAACGTGATCGGCTCGGCGAAGCGGACGTCGTCCATCACTTCCTCCTTGTTTTCTGATCGTCTTCTTGTTTGAGCAAGCAACGTTGTGCTGGCGGCACCGGCGGCCGGCCGGCGCCGCTGAAGGACATGGTTCGTCCCCTTGCGCGGTTCAAGAGCATCGCGCAACAGCCGGTTATTCCTCCTCGTCCGGCCCTTGCAGCAGTTCGATCAGCGTCGCTACCCTTGCCGTCGGCAGCGGTCGGCCCTCGTTCACCAGCGCCTCGTCGGCGGCGATCCAGGCCAGGGCCTCGCGCAATTCCTGGACCGTCCCGTCCGTCGCCGCAATGTCGGCGATCACGGCTTCGTCGACCGGGCCCAGCACAGAAATGATCTCGTCGCGTGTCATGGTCAGCTCCATCTGCGAGTGCCGGGAACGGGCCCGGCAACACAAGAAATCTGGGTCTTGACCTGCTGCAGACAATAACCGGCCGGGGAAGTCAGCGTTGGCAATTGAAACCAGACAGGCGATCTCCTGCCGGACATCTCCCCACTTGTGGCGAGATTGGCAGCCTCGCCGAACCGATCGAAAACCGGCCCGAAAAACCGGCAACGCGAGAGCCACCGGGTCTTGACTTGCGGCGGACAATAACCAGATCGAAGGCACCGGTCGCCGAAATGGGGCCGGCGGAACCAGGGAGCGCCAGCTCTTTGGCGCCCCTCGTATCTATGTTGCTCGATGGAGGATGTAGCTATGAGAACCGCATTCGACTTTTCCCCGCTCTATCGGTCGAGCATCGGCTTCGACCGCGTCTTCAACCTGCTGGAAAATGCTCCGCAGGCCTTCGACGCCTGGCCGCCCTATGACATCGCGCGCAGCGGCGAGAACAACTACCGCGTCACCATCGCCGTAGCCGGGTTTTCCGAGGACGACCTCGAAATCACTCATGAACCCAACCTCCTGATTGTCTCCGGCCAGCACAAGGAGCCGGACAACGCGGAGTATCTGCATCATGGCCTCGCCACACGGCCCTTTACCCGCCGTTTCGAGCTTGCCGATCACGTCAAGGTCGCAGGCGCCTCGCTCGACAACGGCCTGCTCAGCATCGATCTGGTACGTGAGGTGCCAGAGGAGATGAAGCCTCGGCGCATCGCCATCGCGACCGATGTCGCCTCGCCGAAGACCGGGCCGAAGGTCGCGCAGGGCGAAGCAAACAAGCAGGCTGCCTGAATGCACCAGTCGAGAAAGGAGACTATGCAATGGCTATTCGTGATCTCATTCCGTGGGGCCGGGAGAACAATCAGCCCCCCAGCCTGTTCCGCAACGGCGACGGCGATCCCTTCCTGACGCTGCATCGCGAAATGAACCGCCTGTTCGACGAGGCGTTCCGCGGCTTCGACACGAGGCTGCCGTCGCTCGGTGGCTTCTCCGCTGCCCGCGCCAGCTGGCCGAGTGTCGAAATCTCCGATAGCGAAAAGGAGATCCGCGTCACCGCCGAGATCCCCGGCATGGACGAGAAAGACGTCGAGTTGCTGCTCGATGACGGTGTGCTGACGCTGCGCGGCGAGAAGCGCGAAGAGACCGAGGACAAGGACAGGCAGTTCTCCGAACGCTTCTATGGCCGTTTCGAGCGGCGTATCCCGCTCGGCTACGAAGTCGACGAAGACAAGGTGAACGCCGCGTTCCGGAACGGTGTGCTCAGCGTGACGCTGCCCAAGACGGAGCGCGCCCAGGCAAAGGCCAAGCGTATCGCCATCACCGGCGGCGACGGCAAGTCCTGACGGCTCGTAGGACGACGCCCCTTCTGCCTGCCGGTTCCGGCGGGCAGAAGCGGGCAAATGTCGATGACCCGTTCTCCCGACGCTCCGGTTCCGCCTGACCAGGCGCAGCACGCCCTGCAGTGCCTGACGACCGAGCATTTCGTGCTGCAAAACGCTCGCGCCGCGACCATTCAGGAAGCGAACCAGAGAGCCGATCTGTTCCTGACCTCGGTCTCAAGCGCAACGATTGCCTTGTCCTTCGTCGCGCAGGTCACGGAGATGGGCAGGCCGTTCGTGTTGTTCAGCCTGATCTTGCTGCCTTGCCTTTTCTTCATCGGACTGGTCACCTTTGTGCGCGCGGTGCAGGTTGCCATCGAGGACATGGTGCATGCCCGCGGCATGGCCAGGATCCGCCACTATTTCGTCGAACTGGCGCCGGTCCTGCAAAGATACCTCGTCAATTCCACGCATGACGACCCCTCGGCGGTGCTGGTCGACAAGGGCCTCAGACCCTCGCCGCTGCAATATTTCATGACCACCGCGGGGATGGTGGGCACGATCAACGGCGCCATTGCCGGCGTCTTCACCGGCATCGTTGTTAAGTCCGCTTTCGGCGGGGGCATGTCGCCCGGCGTGATTTGCGGGCTGGCGGTCTTCGCGACATGCATTCTCATCCTGCGGCGCTATCATAGTCGCGCCTGGGCGGCGGCCGAAGAAAGCTTGCCCGCACGGTTCCCGGGCAACAATGGCAGGGAAAGCTAGCGCCGACATATCCGGATGTCGAAAAGTGGCAGGGCGCCGCCCTTGCGTCTTGCGCGCCAATTGACCATCCTCGCCAACATCATTTGCACCGCGGCCGGGGGGTTCGCATATGCCGACGCTTTATGCGCTGAAACCGGCCTTCCAGGCCAGGCTGCGGCCGCTTGCCGATGGCCTGGCCAGGGCCGGCGTCACCGCCAACCAGATCACACTGCTGGCCGCTGCCCTCTCGCTCGCCGCCGGCCTTGCGGTGGCAGTCCTTGCAGGCCATCGCGCGGTCTTTCTGCTGATGCCGCTCGTGCTGTTTGCGCGAATGGCGCTGAATGCCATCGACGGCATGCTCGCAAGGGAACATGGCCAGGCCTCGAAGCTCGGCATGTATCTCAACGAGCTTTGTGATGTCGTCTCCGATCTCGCTTTGATCCTGGCCTTTGCCGTCATTTTTCCTGCCTGGGGCGTCGTTGCATTCGCGATCGCGGCTATGATCGCGGAGTTCGCCGGCGTGCTCGGCATCGCCGCCGGAACCGGGCGCAACTATGCCGGCCCGTTCGGCAAAAGCGACCGGGCGCTGGCGCTCGGCATCCTCGCCGTGCTTATCGCGTCCGGCCTGTGGGTCCCGGCGCTCACGCCGCTCGTGTTTCCGGCCATGGCTACACTCTCGCTGGCGACCGCCATCAACCGGATACGCAGCGGCCTTAACGGGAGCGGCAGCTGAATTCCGGTCTCGCCAGGGAGAACAACATGCTTCACCAACAGACGGTTGCCGCAGTGGCTTCAGCCAATATCGAGCGGGTGGCGCAGGAGCGCAGCTTCAAGAGCCATGACGGCACCGAGATCTTCTACCGCTATTGGCCGGCGCTGTCGGAAAACCGCAAGGGCGCCATCCTGCTGTTCCATCGCGGCCACGAGCATGGCGGCCGCATGGCGCATCTGGTCGACGAGCTGCAGATGCCTGATCACGCCTTCTATGCCTGGGACGCGCGCGGCAATGGCCGCTCCGCCGGCGAACGCGGCTATGCGCCGTCGTTTGCGGCGCTGGTGCGCGACATCGATTGCTTCGTGCGCGAGATCAGCAGCGACGGCTTTGCCCGGCGCGACATCGCGCTGATCGCGCAATCCTTCGGCGCCGTGCTTGCCGCCGCCTGGGTGCATGACTATGCGCCTGACATTCGTGCCCTGGTGCTGGCCTCGCCGGCCTTCTCGGTCAAGCTCTACGTACCCTTCGCCAAGCAGGGCATTGCGTTGTGGCAGAAGCTGAAGGGCCGCTTCTTCGTCAATTCCTACGTCAAGGCGAAATTCCTGACGCATGACCCCGAGCGCATCGCCTCCTTCGACGCCGACCCGCTGATCACCCGGCCGATCGCCTCCAACATCCTGGTCGAGCTCTACGACCATGCCGCGCGCATCGTCGCCGACGCCCGCGCCATCACCGTGCCGACACAGCTTTTGATCTCCAGCAGCGACTGGGTGGTGCGCCATGGACCGCAGCACGAGTTTTTCGTCAATCTGGCGAGCCCGGCCAAGGAGCGGCACGTGCTGCCCGGCTTCTTCCACGACACGCTGGGCGAGCGCGACCGCCACAAGGCACTCGACCTGATCAGGCCTTTCCTCGAAAAGCAGTTCACAGCGCCGGAAAAGCCGGTCGACCTGACCGAGGCCGACCGTGCCGGCTACACACGCGACGAGGCCGACCGGCTGGCCTCGCCGCTGCCGCTGCTGTCTCCCAAGGGGCTCTACTGGGCAATGAGCCGCGCCTCGATCCGCATGGGCGCCTGGCTGTCGTCCGGCATGAAGACGGGGATTGCCACCGGCTTCGATTCCGGCTCGACGCTCGACTATGTCTATGAGAACGAGGCGCGCGGCATCAGCCCCATCGGCCGCATGATCGACCGCACCTTTCTCGATGCCGTCGGCTGGCGCGGCATCCGCCAGCGCAAGCTGCATCTGGAGGAGCTGATCGGCAGCGCCGCCGCCTCGCTCAAGGCCGCCGGCCGGCCGGTCCATATCGTCGATATCGCCGCCGGCCATGGCCGCTACGTGCTCGATGCCGTGCAGAAAGGCGCCGCGCCGCCGGCAAGCGTACGGCTGCAGGATTTCTCCGAGCTGAACGTCTCGCTCGGCCGCAAGCTGATCGCCGAGCGCAAGCTGCCGGCGACCGTCTCGTTCCATCAAGGTGACGCCTTCGACGCCACGATGCTGGCCGGGCTCGACCCGGCGCCGGATCTCGCCATCGTCTCGGGGCTCTACGAATTGTTTTCCGACAATGCCATGATCGCCCGCTCGCTCGGTGGACTGGCCAGCGCCATGCAGCCCGGAAGCCTGCTGGTCTACACCAACCAGCCCTGGCATCCGCAGCTCGAGATGATCGCGCGCAGCCTGACCTCGCACCGCGGCGGCCAGGCCTGGGTGATGCGCCGCCGCACGCAGGCCGAGATGGACCAGCTGGTGGCGGCCGCCGGCTTCGAGAAGCTCGACCAGCGCATCGACCAGTGGGGCATCTTCACCGTTTCGGTCGCGCGGCACGTCTGAGCATGGATCTGCCTGCCTGTGCCTCACCTCGCGATGCCCCTGCCCTTCCGGCCTTGCCGCGCGAGCCGTATCCCGGGATCGTCCTGCGCGCCGCATTGTGGCTGGCATTTGTGGCGCCGTTCTTCTACGCCACCTACGGCTTCGCCAACTGGCTGGCGTCGCGGCGCGACGACGTCGGCAGCATCGTCTTTGGCTGGGAGCATGGCATCCCGTTCCTTGCCTGGACGATCGTGCCCTACTGGTCGATCAACCTGTTCTATGGCTTGTCGTTGCTGTTGAACAATTCGAAGAGCGGCGTCGACCGCCTTGCCGGCCGCTATCTGACGGCGCAGATCGTCGCCGTCGCCTGCTTCATCCTGTTCCCGCTGACTGCCACGTTCGTGCGCCCGCAGACGAGCGGCCTGCCCGGCTTCATGTTCGCCGTGCTCGGCGGCTTCGACAAACCCTTCAACCAGGCGCCGTCGCTGCATATCGCGCTGCTGGTCATCATCTGGGACCATTGGCGTCACAGATTGACCGGCATCGCCGGCGTCGCCTGGCATGTCTGGTGTTTCCTGATCGGCGCCTCGGTGCTGACGACGTGGCAGCACCATTTCATCGACATACCGACCGGCGCGCTGCTCGGTCTTTTCGCGCTGTGGCTGTTTCCGCGCGACGGCGCCTTGCCTTTCGCCGGCTTCCGCCTGACCGCGGACCCGAAAGCGCGGCTTCTGGCGCTGTTCTATGCGCTTGGCGCAGCCTTTGCGCTGGCCGGCGCTGCTGCCGGCGCATTGGTCTCGGCGCTATGGCTCATCCTGTTGTGGCCGGCACTGGCGCTGGCCATAGTCGCTTTCGCCTATGCCGGCGCCGGCGCCAAGGTGTTCCAGAAAACAGCCGATGGCCGCGTGTCGCTGGCCAGCCGTCTTCTGCTGTGGCCCTACCGGGTTGCCGCCAAGGTCAATGTGTGG
Source organism: Mesorhizobium sp. M0898 (assembly GCF_040319695.1). Taxonomy (NCBI): domain Bacteria; kingdom Pseudomonadati; phylum Pseudomonadota; class Alphaproteobacteria; order Hyphomicrobiales; family Phyllobacteriaceae; genus Mesorhizobium; species Mesorhizobium sp. M0898. Next base: position 116,171 of record NZ_JAMYOE010000012.1, read on the forward strand.
GCATGGACGCGAAAGCTCCCGGCGCAGATCGTCATCGCCGACGGTGTTTCCCTTGGCCGTTTTCCGACCGCCGCCGAGGCCGACGCCTTCGGCACGGTGATCGACCTTGCCGGCGAATTGGAACGGCCGCGTGGCGCCTCGATCCGCTGGCTGAGCCTGCCCATGGTCGACCTTTTGCCGCCGTCTCGCGAGGCGCGTGCGCAAGCGGTGGCGGCGATCGAGACGGCGCGGGGCCAGGGCACGGTGCTGGTCTGCTGTGCGCTCGGCTTCCAGCGCAGCGCCGCCGTCGTCGCCGAATGGCTGGTCGCCAGCGGCCGGGCCGCCACGTCGGATCAGGCGCGAGGCCAGCTCGCCGCCGCGGGCCGGCCTGTGCATCTTGGCATGGACGCGGCGACATGACTGCTTTTCGAGATAAGGCCGAGACGTTCGCCGCCGGACTGATGGTGCAGGTGGCGTGGCCGCTGCTGTTGATTGCTGCTGCCTTGCTGGCGGCGCCGGTCATCGGCCTGGCGGCTGCGCCGCAAACATCGTCGCTGTCCGCGGCGGCCTGGCTGATCGCCGCCGCGGGTGCCATAGCCACAATTATTCTCTCGGCCCTGCTTTTGTTTGACGCGCTGCTGTTCCGGCTGATGGCCAGCCACGCCAGCGAGGCAGGCGGCGCTGCGGCGATCGACGACGTGCTGGCGCGCATGCGGCTGAAACCCACGGCGGCCGGTGGCCGCTCGCTCGACCAGCGGATGGCCGGCACGCGCCGTCTGCTCGCCAAGCAGCGTATCGCCTTCAGCCTGTTCGCGGCGGCCTCGGTCGTCGCGGCATTCTTTTGAGCCCGTCCATGACAAAGCTTCGCGTCAGCACCTATACCCTGCTGCAGACGGTGACCTCGGTCGGCCTGTCAGCACTGGCCTGGGTAGTCACCGGAGTGCGGCCGATCTGGAACGGCAGCCAGCCATCGGACCGGCAGCGCATCTACTTCGCCAACCATGCCAGCCACGGCGATTTCATCCTGCTGTCGGCCTGCCTCAGCGAGAAGGAGCGCGCCCGTACCCATGCGGTGGCGGCCGCCGATTATTGGAGCAAGACGCGGCTGCGCCGTTTCATTGCCGAGGACATGCTGTCTTCCGTGCTGATCCACCGGCAGTGGACGGATGAAACGCAGCACCCGATCTCGATCATGCTGTCGGTGCTCGACCAGGGCCATTCGCTGATCCTGTTTCCCGAAGGCACGCGCAACATGACCGACGAACCGCTGCTGCCGTTCCGCTCCGGCCTCTACAATCTGTCGATGGCGCGGCCCGATGTCGAGCTCATCCCGTGCTGGATCGAGAACATGTCGCGGGTGCTGCCCAAGGGCCAATTCGTGCCGGTGCCGCTGCTTTGCCGCGTCGTCTTCGGCGCGCCGATCGCCATTCAACCGGGTGAGGAACGCCGCGCCTTTCTCGACCGCGCCCGCGAAACGCTGCTGGCGCTGAACCCCCGGCCGCAGCGAGACGATTGAGGACCAAGGCAAAATGCTGCCGATGATGCACGAAACCCTCATTCTGATTGTCGGCCTGCTGGCGGTGCTGATCAGCGCCAGCGTCGTCGCCGGCGTCTTGTCATGGCGCGCGCCAAAGCCGTTGTCGCCGACGCTGGTCAACCTCACCCAGCGCATCAATGCCTGGTGGGTGATGGTGGTGGCGATCACCGTCGCCTTCTTCTTCGGCCGCCCCGGCATGACCATCCTGTTCGCGCTGATTTCGTTCGCCGCGCTGCGCGAATTCGTGACGCTGACGCACAGCCGCCGCAGCGACCACTGGGTGCTGCTCGGCATGTTCGGCATCGTCATCCCGTTCCAGTACTGGTTGGTGTGGACCGCCTGGTATGGCCTGTTCACCATCTTCATCCCGGTCTACTGCTTCCTGCTGATGCCGGCGATCACCGCGCTGCACGGCGACACCGAACGCTTTCTCGAGCGCGTCTCGGCGCAGCAATGGGCGGTGATGATTTCGGTCTACTGCGTCAGCCACGTGCCGGCACTGCTGACGCTCGACGTGCCAGGCTTCGAAGGCCGCAACCTTTTGCTGATCGCTTTCCTGATCATCACCGTGCAAGGCAGCGACGTGCTGCAATATATTTTCGGCAAGCTGTTCGGCCGGCATCTCCTGGCGCCGACGGTCTCGCCGTCGAAGACCTGGGAGGGGCTGGTCGGCGGGCTGGCGGCGTCGAGCCTGCTCGGCGCGCTGCTGTCGTTCCTGACGCCGTTTTCGCCGCTGCAGGCAGCCGGCGTCGCCTTCATCGCCTGCCTGATGGGCTTCCTTGGCGGGCTGGTCGCCTCCGCCATCAAGCGCGATCAAGGCGTCAAGGACTGGGGCCATCTGATCGAAGGCCATGGCGGCATGATGGACCGTGCCGACAGCCTGGTCTTCGCCGCTCCGGTCTTCTTCCATACGGTGCGCTATTTCTGGACTGTATGAAGGTTGGCGCCGTTTGCCGCGGCGGACGGTTCAGGGCGACCTTGCGAAGATGACCTGAGCCGTTTCGTTATTACCACTTTCGCGAAAGCGGTAATAACCCAACCTGCCGCGGTCTTCGCCGCGCTCATTTTGCCGCGGCGAGCGGCTCTTTCTTGCGCGCCGGCGTCAGGCGGCGCATGCGGCGTTTGGCGGTGGTCTTCAGCGCCACCGGCGGAGCGCTGGACAACGCACCGAGGACCGCGCCTGCCATGCCATGTGCGACGAAATCGGCGTTGATCTCGTTGGCCAATCTGGCATCTGCCTCCTGGTTGTCGCTGTCGGCTTCCGACCACAACACGATGCCCACTCGCAACCTTGGTTTGGCGCGTTTCAGCCGACGGACCAGAAACCGCCCGTGCTTGACGGAATCCCGGTTCAAAAATCCGATGACGACACTATCGACGGCGTCGAGCTCAAGGCGGCGAATGCTCCCCGGTTCCATCTCGGCGAAGCTCGCTCTCAACACCGTAGCGCCCTGGACCTCGAGCACCTGGGCCAGCATGGCGGCCGCCGCGTCGTCGAGTTCGCCGCGCCCTCCGGCGCACAGCACCGACATGCCCGTGCCATCCGGCAGTTCGGTGTACTCCTCGCCCTGAACCTCCCCCTGAACGTGCTTGTCCTCGCGTGAGCCGTTGTCCTCGGCCGCGGCCGTGTCGTCCGCTTCCGCCTCCTCCTGCGCGCTGTCGTCGAGGTTCGCCACCATCGTCAGCGCGCTGCCCGCGACCTGCTGTCTTTGCTCGTCGCTCAGCACACCACGCACCCGGTCCTGCTCGCCGAGCAGAAGTGCGGGAATCGCGACCTTGTCGTAGAACTCGACCAGATATTCTTCGTCCAGCATCTCCTCGGCATGGTCCGTCGCTTCCTCGGGATCGCCGGCCAACAGCCGCTGGTAAAGCCGGGCGTGCGGTTCGAGCACGGGTTCGTTGCCGAACAGAACGTCGAGGAATTCGAACTGCGGCACATGGCGGCCAAGCACGACGAGGCAGACCGTGAGCGGCGTCGACAGAACCAGGCCCAGTGGCCCCCAGAGCCAGGTCCAGAATATCGCCGCAACGATGATGGCCAATGGCGACAGCCCGGTGCGCGAGCCGTAGAGCCAGGGTTCGATCACGTTGCCGGTGATCAGTTCGACCACGACGAAAAGCCCTGCGGTCCAGAGCACGAGCGACCAGCCGGGCGCCACGGCAAGCGCCAGGAACAGAGGCAACAGCGTCGCGATGACTGGGCCGATATAGGGAACGAAGCGCAGCGCCAGCGCCAGCAAACCCCACAGCAATGGATTGGGTATGCCCAGCAGCCAAAGTCCAATTGCAATCGGGACGGCATAGACGATGTTCACGACCAGTTGCATGAGCAGATAGCGGCCGACGCGCTTGCCGGCATCCTGCAGCGCCTCGGTGGTTCGATGCAGATCGCCGTAGCCGACGAGGCGTATGAAGCGATCGCGCAGGTCCTCCCGCTCGAGCAGCATGAATATGACGACCACGACGATCAGTCCGGCCGATGCCAGCGGGCTCAGCAGCGGGCCGATCAGATTCTGGAGGACCTCGAGCGGTCGTTCGCGCGCGACGATTTCGACCGGGATCGGTTCCCGCGGAGGCTGATCGGCGGCGGGTTGTACGGGCTCGGGTCTGTCGAGTTCCTGGCCGACGCGTTCGATCACCCGGCTCAATCTGGAAACGATGCCGCCGCCGACGCCGGTTTCCTTGAGCGACCGGACCTTGGTCAGGATATTCGCCTGGTAGAGCGGAATGTTCTGCGCCAGTTCACTGACCTGCGTGGCGACGATGAAGGAGAACAGCGCCAGCACGGTGAATGCGCCGAGCACACTGGCGATCACGGCCGGAAGACGCGGAATGCCGGCTCGCTTGAGTGCCGACACCATGGGCACGAGCGCAAAGGTAAGCAGCAGCGCGATTGCGATCGGCAGAAAGACCTCGCGCCCGAAATAGAGCGCCGCGACGGCCGTCACGACCGACGCTACGCTGGGCAACGATGTGCGCGGAAGCGCCCTGGCCGCGGAAACGATGCCCGCCCGCCGGGGCTCCGACAGGTGCGCGTCGTTTCGACGATTTGCCGCCACTTGATACCTCCGCTCCGCCGTCGCCATGATCGGGCATATTGAGCCGGCCTGCAACTTCGCAGCGTCTCACCCAGCTGGACGCCGATTGCCCTGGTCGGCAGCGCGGCAAATTCAGTCATGGTAGAATTTTTTGCATTAATGACGTCACGGGCAATCCTGTTCCATGTCTGCGCCAGAACGTGGAACTTTTGGGTCAAAACACCGTTCCTTCGTAGATCGCTGATGGACAACCTCAAAGCAGCAGCTCAGGAGGAATGATCATGAACTTCAAGACGCTTTGCATGGGCGCGATGGCCCTTTCGATGATGACCGGCGCAGCGCTTGCCGCCGGTGCCACTGGCACTTCGGCGCTCGACGATCCGCAGAAAATGACGCCCTTCTTCACCGACGCCGGCATGAAGACCATGAAGTCGGAAGCCGAATTCAAGGCGGCATGGATGGCCATGTCCACGAGCGACCGGGCCATGATGTTGAAGGAATGCAGCGACGCAGGCATTGCCAAGATGCATGCCGCCTTCTGCAAGATGGCCAAGCAGCTCAACAAGTAACCGTCGGCTTCTTGCCAAGCGAAATGGGGGCCAAGCGAAAGGGCGGGCGGCCCTTTCGCGACCTTCCAGTCCGCACTCATACCGGCGGGTGCCTAGCCATTTGAAATCGCGACGCCGGCCGGAGCGGCAATGACATTATGGTCCAGGGGCACCGTCTGCTTGCAACCTGGGTTTTCCGGTCGGCCGTTCCCGCATAGTATTGGCGGACGGCCCGGTTGACGCTTGACCCCGCTTGACGCTTGACCTTGTCGCCGAGCGTGGGATAGGCGGGGGACTGGCCCGACCACCTCCCACCGGAGTCCCACGAAAGACCTGCCATGACCGACGCGATCATAAGAGACAGCAATGGCACGGCGCTGCACGAGGGCGACTCCGTGACCCTGATCAAGGATCTCAAGGTCAAAGGCACGTCGGAGACGATCAAGCGCGGCACGCTGGTGAAGAATATTCGCCTCACCGGCAATCCCGGCGAGATCGAATGCAGCACCAGGCAGGTGAAGGGCCTGGTGCTGAAGACCGAGTTTTTGAAAAAGGCGTGATCGCCTCGGCACCCTTCGCTTCGCTTCCATATCAGTCGCTCTCGAATCGCTCGTGTGAGTGAACCGCCCACGCGAAGAACTGGAGGAGCCGCGCCCTCCCCCTATGTTGCACTGCGTTAGATTTGTTGCATTGCAATATCGTCGCATCGGGTCGAGCCTCTGCGAGGTGGGCATTCCTTGCACGAGGTGATTGTGTCGGCATCATTTCGGCCTGACATCGAAGGGCTGCGCGCGCTGGCGGTGGCGGGTGTCATCGCCTTCCATTTTGGTCTGTCCGGCCTGCCCGGCGGCTTTGCCGGCGTCGACATCTTCTTCGTCATCTCCGGCTATCTGATCACCCGCCACCTGGTTACGGAAATTACCGAGACCGGGCGGCTGAACCTCTGGCGCTTCTACGCCCGGCGCGCCCGGCGCCTGTTGCCGGCGGCACTGTTCGTCATCCTCGCCACGCTGTTCGCGGGTTACTTCATCCTGTCGCCGGAGGAACAGGCGCTTTATTCGAAAGGCGCCATGTTCGCCTCCGCCTACATGATCAACCTTTGGCTGATCCGCTGGTCGTTCGACTATTTCGCCGCCGACGCCACCAACAACCCGTTCATCCACTTCTGGTCGCTCTCGGTCGAGGAACAGTTCTATTTGGCATGGCCGGCGCTGCTTCTTGCCGCCGCCTGGCTGCGTCCCGGCAAGCGCGCCGCTATAATCGTCATCGGCGTCGCCGGCGCGGCCTCCTTCGCCGCCTGCGCCTGGCTGACGGAAGTGTCGCAGCCCTGGGCCTTCTATTTCTCGCCGCTCAGGGCCTGGGAATTCGCCGCCGGCGGCCTCGCGACCATGGCGCCGGCAAAGATCTGGCGCGACCGGCCGCTGCTGGCCACGCTCCAGGCATGCCTCGGTCTGGCGCTGATCGCCTGGGCCTATCTGATGCTGGACGAAGACTCGCCGTTTCCCGGGGTGAATGCGCTGGCGCCTGTTGTCGGCACCGTGCTGCTGCTGCTCAGCGGCAGCGGCGGCCGCAATCTGCCGAGCGCCGTGCTGGCGCTGCCGCCCATGCAATGGTTGGGCCGGCTGTCCTATTCGCTCTATCTCTGGCACTGGCCGGTCATCGTCTATGCGGCGATGGTGGTTCCCGGTCTGTCCATCCTGGACCGCCTTGCCTGCGCGGCGCTGACGCTGTTTCTGTCGATGTTCACCTATCATTTCATCGAGAACCCGATCCGCCGCAACGGCTGGCTGATGGCCGGAGCAGCGCGGGCGCTGGTGCCCGCCGTCGCGCTGACCGGCGCCGGCGTGGTCGCGGCCTATGGCAATGCGCGCTTTGCCGAGCACAATCTCAGCCCCGAACAGCACGTCATCGCCGACAGCGCCGCGCAGCTCTCTACTGTGCGCGCGAGCAATGGCGGCTGCGTGCTCGATTTCGAGACCGTCAAGCCAAAACCCTGCATGTTCGGCCGCAAGGATGCCCAGCGCTCGGTCGTGCTGTTCGGCGACTCCCATGCCGACCATTGGTCGACGCCGCTGATCAAGGCGGCCGAGAAGAACAACTTTCGCGTCGTCACCTTTCTCAAATCCTCCTGCCGGGCTTCGCGGGTGACGACCTGGAACTGGCGGCTGAAGCGCGACTACACCGAATGCGACCAATGGCGCGAGCAGTCGGTCAAGGACATCATCGCGCTCCACCCGCAACTGGTGGTGATCTCGGAGTTCTCGATCGGCAATGTGATGAAGGAATCGCCCGAGGAGTTGAAGCACGCCGACTGGCAAGCGCAGTGGCGGACGGGCCTCACCTGGACGCTTCAGGCCTTCAGCCAGGCCGGCATCAAGGTCGCGGTCATCAGGGACGTTCCCTACAATGCAAGCTACGCCGACAAATGCGTGGCGCGGGCGCTGTGGCGGGGCCAGACGCCCGCGACATGCGACACGCCGCGGATCATGGCGGCAAACGACGACATCGCCACCATCGAGCGCGATATCGTGCGCTCGACACCGAACGCTGCTTACATCGACATGACCGACCGCTTTTGCGACCAGACCACCTGCCACGTCTTCATCGACGGCAAACTAGCCTTCCGCGACCGCCACCACCTGGCGACGCCATTCGCCGAAACGCTGGAACCGGCAGTGGAGCGGGCGCTGTTTTCGGATGTGATGGCGGCGGCTGTAAAGTAACGGTTCCGGATCTTGTCGGATCACGACCCAGCCCCTCGGCAAGCAACCATGCGGGGGTCAGCTAAGGATGAGACCCGCCAGGAAAACGGTAAGGAGAAGCGACAGCGGAACTGCAAGAAGGCAGCACAGCTCGAAAGTATTGGCTCGCCAAGAAGTCATTGGGCGCTTTTCCATGTTGGCCTTCTCCCTCAACGGCCAGACCGAAACGGCAGTTCCGCTTAAATGTCAGGGTGCTCGTCCGCACCGCTCTTTATGCTACTGGCGCAACTCGTTCCGCTTCCTGGTCATCCATCGTGCACGCGCCAGATGTGTCGCCCACGCCCGGAAAGCCCTCTCCGGCTCCCGCTCCGGATCAAGATGCAGGACGATGCGGGCGACCTCGCGCCAGTCCGTTCCTTCCGCCGAAGCGTCGAGCAGCCGGATATAAGTAAGCATGCGATCTTCGTCATAACCGGTCAGCACCGAAGACGTCGGCGCTGCGTTCGCGATATGAAGGTTTGGCGGCTTTAGCATTGCGATCTACCAGCACCGGCGCATCGTAGCAGCCTATGAAGAAGCCCGCGCCCTTTGATCGGAGGATGCGGATCGCGATTCGCCCCGACAGTCGACAAATGCGGACCTCGGGCGGCGGTTCCCCGCCCAGCTGGGCTCACGCCTCACCACGTCGTGATCGGGTCGAGGCAATCTATATATTTTAGTGGAACCTAATTTAGTCAACGCAATTATGCGTGCGTGAGAAAGCGTGAAATCCAGACCGTCACTGAAAGCCGGCTATCGCGGGATCAGTTGGCCGATGATCCAGTGATTGCAGTCGATTTGACGGAACGGATATTGCAGGCGGCCGACAACGACAGGATTGTCTGCCTCGTCGTGGCAACGGAGGAGCTGGAAACCGACCGCATCGAGAAAGCAGAGCCTAAGGAGACCAGGATTGCCGCAAGCTTCGTCCGGGACTTTGAGGTAATGCTGCTTGTTCTTTATGCGGCCTACGCCCTCGCTGTGCTGGGTGCGACCGCGTTCGTTTTGCTGGAATTGGGCCATGTTCTGTAGGCAGACGTCGGCAAAAAACGGGACTGACGCGCGATTGCCGCTGTTTGATGAGAGGAGCGGCCACGCTGCGTCGACGATCCGACCCCGGCGCAGCCAGCGGCGTTTTCGCGCCAGCAGGCGCTAAACTTCGGGCTCGTCCGTTCGTTACATCTTGCCAATCTATGGAACGAGGCTGCCCCTCGGGGGTTTTTCTATTAGAGGGACGTTAAAGAAGGAGGTAGCTATGAAGAAGCTCCTGCTTGCCTCGGTGATCGCCATCGCATCGGCGGCTTCCGTGATCGGCCCGGCGAATGCCGGCGGCAGCGTCACGATCGGCATCGGCAACGGCTATGACGACGACGACTATTACTATCGCCACCATCGGTATTCCGATTACGACGATGAGTACGTTCCCCGTTACCGCTATGATGTCTATAACGAGGACTACGCGCCGCGCTACCGGTACCGGTACCACCGGCGCTGCCACACCGAAGTCATCAGGCACTGGCGTCATCACCACCGGATTATCGAAAGAATCCGTGTCTGCCGTCGTTGACGGATCGATCCGGCCGGTAGTGCCGGCCGGATCGGCGGGGCTTCTCACCTCGGCTTGCGCATCAGCATCATGCCGTAATGCACGGCCAATATGTCGAGCCCGATCTTGAGTAGTTTCACCACCACGTCGCGCGGCTCGCCGGCCTGTTCGGCCAGGCTCTTGACCGTTGCGTCGGCACAGCAGACCTTTTGCACGATGCCGGCGATCTCCCAGTGGGCAAGCGCCCTGGTGGCCTCGGCATGGTCGCGGCCGGCGGACAGGATGTGTTCGGCGACGCCGCTGCCGGTGCGGCCGCCGTCGACGCGCTCGGCCCAGGCCATCGGCTTGGCGGTTGCCTCGGACGAGTTGCGGAAATCCTGGCGGTAGCGCATGCCCGCCTCGCGCTGCTGGCGCGACAGCGAGGTGAGGCCGCTCAGCGGGTCCACGTTGCGCACCCGCACGATGCCGCCGGTCGCTGTGTGGCCGTCATTGGAGACCTCATAGAGGCGCGCTCCTTCCTGCGTCCCCTTCGCCAGCCGCTTGCGGCCGAACCGGTCGTCCTTCAGTGCGAAATCATGGCCGATCTCCTTGCGGATGCGCACCTGCTCGGCCTCGCCTTTCGGCAATCTCGGTGGCCTGGCTTTGACCTTTTGGGCGGTTTTGGTGCTCATCGGCTCGGTCCTCCTGGGTTTTGGTCGTCGGGCTCTGGCTAACTTCCAGCCTCATTGCAGCGGGCTCAAATCGCTTCGGCCGGCAGCGTGCGCAGGAAGCGCGCCGCGTGATAGGCGCAGTAGCTTTTCGATGGGTTCGTGCGCATTCCGCAGCACAGCATGTCCAAACCTGGCCGGCTGCCGGGAGCGTCGTTTTCCGCATCCTCCTGCAGCGTCGTATCGAGCGGCGCGCGGCAGCGCTCGAACAGGCAATCGATGAAGCGCATGGCGCCGAAATGCGGCTGGCGACCGCCGGCGGCGATCGGGCGCGGCGCCGGCATTTCGAGCGGCGCGCCGTCGGTCCCGGTGATCCGAGCCGGACCCGGCTGCCAGGCCGGCGGCGCCAGCCTGGCCGACAGCCTTGCCGGGCGGCAGCGTGGCTCGGCCTTCGGAGCCGACTCCGCTTGATCAGCAGTGCTTGATGGCTCAGGCGCCGAAATTCCGAGCCGGCCCCCAGAGCGTCCGCCACACCAGCCCTTGGATCTGGCAAGGCCGATGGTGCGCAAACGGGCGGTGCGGTGGACGATGCCGATGATGGCTGCACGCGAGGCCGGGCGGCCGCGCAGCGCGGTCAACCGGGTGGCGATCTTCGCGGCCGACAGTCCGCCCATCAGCCAGTTCTCGATTTGTTCCAGTTCCGAGGCGGAATAGCGGGCGGCCATGATGTTTCATTCCCTGCAAAAATGGTTGTGTGCGGCGCCGGCTTTGCCGGCCTCAGGCTCGAAGGCCGGTCAGCCTTCGCGTGGTCTGCTGCGATCGAGCTTCATCTCGGCCGCCTGCCTTGTTGCGCCGGACACTGCCTTGCCCGTCCGCTCGTCGAAGGCGATGACCGTGCCGTCTTCGGTGCGGATGCAGGAAACCGCGGCTTCCGCATTGCCGGCCGGCAGGCAATTCGTGGCCGGAGCCGTGAGGGGAACGGCTCCGGCCGTTCCGGCCGGTTGGGCTGCCGGATCCGAGGCGCGAGCCTCGGGCATCGTCCCGGCCGGGGAGGAGGACAGCCGCGACGAGGGGGACAGGGTTGGCACATGCATGGCCCCGGCGATCGGTTGCGCTACCGCCTCCAGGCGAGCGCTGCCGGCGCGCTGAACGGCGGATTCAAGGACCGAAAGCTGGCGAAGCGACTTGTGCATGCCTACATAAGAGCATAACTCAAATCATAATGCAAGCGATTCTTGCATAGACGAAACCGAATCTTATGCCTCAGATGGAGCCATGGCGAAAACTGCACTGTCGATCAAGGTCGGAGCGGCGATCCGCCGGGCGCGCAAGCAGCGCGGCCTGGTGATGCGTCACATTGCCGAGCACAACGACACCGACGTCGCTGCCGTCGGCAATTGGGAGACCGGGCGCAACCTGCCCAAGACCGAGAACCTTTTGAAGACCGCCGCTTTCCTGCGCGTCGACCCGGTGGCGCTCGGCAAGGGCGAGGTCGTTTTCCTCGAAGATGCCGGACCGGTCGCCGATGCCGAGATCGTCACCGATCCCGGCCCCCTGCCCGCCGGGCCGATGGACATCCAGCTTCTCGGCACCGCCGTCGGCGGCGACGATGGCGACTTCACCTTCAACGGCCAGCCGGCCGGCTATGTCCAGCGGCCGCCGGGGATCCGGCATCTGCGCAATGTGTTTGCGCTGCACGTGCTGAGCGATTCGATGGTGCCGCGCTACGAGCCCGGCGAGATGATCTATTGCGGCGGCCGCGAAGCGTTGCCCGGCGACCATGTGGTGATCGAGACCCTGCCCGAGGAGAACGAGCAAAACGGCAAAGCCTTCATCAAGAAGCTGGTCAAGCGCACCGCCGCCGAGCTGATCGTCGAACAGTACAACCCGCCCAAGACGCTGTCCTTCAACCGCTACGCCATCAAGAACGTCTTCCGCGTCATCCCGCTCAAGGAACTGCTGGGGTATTGAGGCTTGTTGCCTTCTCCCCTTGTGGGAGAAGGTGGATCGGCGCACAGCGCGAGCCGGATGAGGTGTGCTGGAAGGAACGCGGCGGAGGAAATGTAGAAGCGATTTTTAAGCACTTACGCCATCAAGGTAGCGATCCGTCCAACACCCCTCATCCGACCGAGCTTCGCTCGGCCACCTTCTCCCACAAGGGGAGAAGGGAAGAGCAGCACGCCCGCCCCCTCAAGCCCGCCTCGACTGCAGCTCTCGACCGTTGAGCAGGCGCGCCTCGGCGCGGGTCCGTTGCCGGTCGTCGATGAAGGCGGCCTGGATCGAGACGGCGGCGCCCGGCAGGCCGTCGGCCCGGCAGGCCTTGCAGATCAGGCGCCCCGAAAGTGCGGCCAGCGGTGTCTCCGGCCTCACCCCATGCCGCTTGAGCTCGGCCGGCTTCCACCACCTGTTACGGCCGCAGTCGATGCATTCGACGGCAATCGAGACAACATCGGCGATCGTCGCTTCCTTGCCTGCCAATGCCATGGTCATCCCCATCGTTGTTCCTGCTTTGTTCGCAACATTATCGGTTTTTGGAGCGGAGTCGAGTCGGTTCCGCTTACATCAACGTGAAAGTTTCACTTGTTCAATTATTTGAGTTATGCTTATACGTGGCGAGGACTGGAATCGGCGCGAGCAACAGAACCGCGGCCGGCCGGCAGCAAGGGAATGACGATGGACCCAGCCCAGTTCGCCCATGCCTGCGGCTATAGCGGCGACAGCCCGGCCATGCTTGCCGCTTTCGCGGCCATCCGCCAGGACGGCATCCGCAAGGCACGCCAGGGTCATCGCCAGCGCAAGGCGGCGATCGACCGGATGAAGCCGAGCCGCGCTCTGTTCCTGGCGGCGATCCGCCCGGCGCAGTCAGCCGAGGAGGCACTCGAGGATGTCGCCCGCTTCCTGTCGATGTTCCGCAACATGCCGCACTGGCGACAGGAAAGGCGCGCCGCCGACCTCACCCGCGCCAGGCAGCAGCACCTCTTCGCCCGCTTCTTCCGCCGCTACGGCCACCGCCTCTGGGCGCTCGAGGCGACCTGAAGGCGCGCGGGCCTCCCTGTCAAAACGGATATTGCGATCGCCGACACCGCGCCGTATGTCTCCACGCGATGAGTGAGATCGAATTCCGTCGCGCGCAGGCGCCCGACCTGCCGGCGATCGTTGCAATGCTTGCCGACGATGTGCTCGGCGCAGACCGGGAAGACCCGTCCACGCCGCTTGCGCCATCCTATCTCGATGCCTTCAGCGCAATCGATACCGATCCCAACCAGTTGCTGGCCGTCGCCGTCAACGCCGGGCAAGTGGTCGGAACACTGCAGCTCAGCTTCCTTCCAGGCATTTCGAGAAAAGGTGCCTGGCGCGGCCAGATCGAAGGCGTTCGCGTCGCCCGGCAATGGCGCTCGCGCGGCGTCGGCAAGCTGATGATCGAATGGGCGATTGAAACATGCCGTTCGCGCAATTGCAGCTTCGTCCAGCTCACCACGGACAAAGGTCGACGGGAGGCGCACGCTTTCTACGAGCGCCTCGGCTTCACCGCCAGTCATCTCGGCTACAAGATGGCGCTGTAGATCAGCATTTCATCGCATTCAGCGCCCACCGCTCATCTTCGCTACCCACTATGGATGGAGCATTGACAAGCCGGCCTTTCGCCCTGCTCCATCCGCCCATGATTTACGACCGAACCTGGCTTGAGAAAACCTTTCGCGCAAAGCCCCGGCAGAAGTTCCTGTTCTTCTGGGGCCATCAGCCGTCTAAGGACGGCCGAATAACCACGTCGTGCTTCAGCCAGTGGTGGCATGCGCCCTTTACCGTCGATGGCTTGAGCTATCCGACTGCCGAACACTGGATGATGGCCGAGAAGGCACGACTGTTCGGTGATGTTCCGACGGCAACACAAATCCTCAGGGCGGCGAGCCCCAAGCAGGCAAAGCAGCTTGGCCGCCAGGTGAGCGGCTTCGATGGCACCAAATGGGATGCAGACAAATATCGCATCGTCAGTGAAGGGAGCTTTCAGAAGTTCCGTCAGAACGCGGCGCTGCGCGAATATCTGTTGTCGACGCATGACCGGGTGCTGGTCGAGGCGAGCCCTGTCGACCGGGTGTGGGGTATCGGCCTTGCGGCGGATGACGAGAGGGCGGTGAACCCGCTGCTGTGGCGTGGCGAGAACCTGTTGGGATTCGCGCTGATGCAGGCCCGCGATCGGTTGCGCGGCTGAACATTTGCCGCGCGCTCGTCATCTGCGGCAGCCTCCGCGCTGCTTGACAATCCACCCAAAATGTTCTCTTTATGTTCTCATCACAACTCGAGACAATGCGGCGTTCGAACCGCCGCGGGCGAACGGGCCGGATGGAAGCCAACATCCTCCACGCGGATCTGGATGCCTTCTATGCCTCGGTCGAACAGTTGCTCGACCCGGCCTTGCGCGGCAAGCCGATTGCCGTCGGCGGCGGGGTAGTGCTTGCCGCATCCTATGAAGCCAAGGCGTTCGGCGTGCGCGGCGGTATGCCGGGACGGCGGGCGCGGGAACTCTGCCCGCAACTCGTCTTCGTCGGCGGCCATTTCAAGGACTATCAGCGGCTGGGCGATGCGGCAATCAAGGTGCTTGGCGATTTCACGCCGGTGGTCGAGCGCATTTCGATCGACGAGGCCTTTGCCGACGTCGCCGGCTGCACCCATTTGTTCGGCTCGCCGGCCGAGATCGCCGGCAAGATCCGCCGCCGCGTGCGGGCCGAGCTCGGCCTGCCGATCTCGGTCGGCGTAGCCCGCACCAAGCATCTGGCCAAGATTGCCTCACAGGTCGCAAAACCGGACGGGCTGGTGGTGGTCGATCCGCGCCACGAGCTGGAGTTCCTGCACCACCTGCCGGTCGAGCTGATGTGGGGCGTCGGCCCGGTCACCAGGCAGCGGCTGGCCGGCATCGGCGTCAACACCATCGGCGAGCTGGCGAAGACCAATGGTGGGGCGCTTGAGCGCCTGCTCGGGTCGGCGGCGGGAGAGAAACTCAACGCGCTGGCGTGGAACCGCGATCCGCGCAAGCTCGAGACGCAGCGCCGGGCGCGCTCGGCGGGTGCGCAGTCGGCGCTTGGCCGAAAACCGGCCGACGAGGAAGTCTTCGTGCCCGCTTTGCTGCATCTGGCCGACAGGGTCGCCACAAGATTGCGGGCGAAATCCCGGCCCGGCCGCACGGTGACGGTTCGCGTCCGCTTTGCCGATTTGCGCTCGGTGACGCGCTCGATCACGCTCGACCAGCCGATATCGGCAACCGCCATGCTGGCCGAGATCGCCGAGGCGCTGGTGCGCAAGGTGCTCATCGACCATCCGCACGAAAAGACAATCTCGCTGCTGGCGATCGCCGTATCGCATCTGGAGCAGCATGCCGGCCTGCAACTGGAACTGCCGCTCGGGCTCGACGACGATCGCCGCCGCCCCGGCACCAGCAAGGGCGCGGCGCGCTGGACCGCGGATCGCGCCGTCGACAAGATCCGCGACCGCTTCGGCTGGGAGGCGGTCGGCTACGCCTCGGTCGCCCTCGGACTGCGGCG
Source organism: Mesorhizobium sp. M0898 (assembly GCF_040319695.1). NCBI lineage: Bacteria > Pseudomonadati > Pseudomonadota > Alphaproteobacteria > Hyphomicrobiales > Phyllobacteriaceae > Mesorhizobium > Mesorhizobium sp. M0898. The sequence goes on from NZ_JAMYOE010000012.1 coordinate 131,744, forward strand.
ATCGGTTCCCGACGCGTTTCGCGAGCTGGCCGAAAAGGAATTGTGAGCCTCGATTACACTTTGGTTGCCAAGTCGCCGGAATGAGGTTGAAGGCTGCGGACTTGTGAATTTATCTTCGGTCCAGTTGGTCGTGCACCGGTTTGGGTATCAGCCAGACAGGGTAGCACCCGCTCGCAAATCCTTCCGCCTTCACCTCGAACGACAGGAGATCGGCATGGGACAGAACGCCGGATATTTCGCACTCATCGTTGCCGGACTGGTGACCAATGCAACGACGCTGGCCAAGCCGCTCAACCCGGATCGGGCGATTCCATCCCTGGGCGATATCAACTCGCCGCTGGCCAGCCCGCTATTCAAGCAGGTCAAGGCCGGGCCGCTGGAGATAAAGCTTGAGGAAACCACGCTTGCCGATGTCGAAAAAGCCTTCGGCGGAGCGATGCACGATGAAGGTGACGCCGGAGATTCACGCCACTGGCTTTGCTATGCCGGCCCCGACGCCGGCGGATCGCCGTCGATCTTCTGGTTCGTATCCGGCGAGATGGGTGGCTCCGACGACGGTGTCCTGTCCGTCGCCCTGCAGCCGAACACGGAAGGCAAGGTGCCGGAAGGATGCGCCGGCGCGCCTGCCAGCCTGACAGCTATTGAACTCGATACGCCCGGCGTCGGAGCGCCGCTGAGCGACGTGGCCGCGAAATTTGGCGCCGCCAAGCCCGATCGTTACGGCCATTTCGGCTTCGCCGCCTCTTATCCTGCTTCGTCTCCCGACCAGAAGGACGCCACGGTCACGCAGACGCTCACCTACACAGCCGGGAACGGCAGGATAACCGGCGTGGCGGTGACGCAAGTCACCACCAACTAGGGCGTCCCCGCTCGGTTGGCGAATGGTTCACGTGTGATTGATTCTGCCGCGCCCGAGCCGGGCGGCCTGCTTGCTGGCCACCTCGGTTCTGATGTGCCGCCCGGGCCCGCCTCCTCCTGCAAATGCGACATTCGAGGCGGCCCTGGTCGTCAGACCAAAAGCGTTGCGCCGCCCCAAGCGACCAGGGCGGTGCCGGCCGCACGGCCAACCCATGGGCCGGCAGGAAACACCGGTTCGACGAGAACCTGCGAAGGTCCGGAAATGACCCGATAGTGTTGAAAAAGTCCGGGTTGCAGCAGTCCTGAAGCACTTCTCTATTCGGCATGTTGAGGTCAAGCGCTTTCGAGCTTG
>NZ_JAMYOE010000013.1:0-125085 GCF_040319695.1 Mesorhizobium sp. M0898
GGCATCCCGAACCTCCCGGCGCAAAGCGCGCCAAACTGTTCGCGATGTCCTCGCACACCTGTTCGCGATGTCTCCGGTCCAAACAGGGGGGAGATCGGATGTCATCGCGACCTTCGCAAACCTTCGACTGTGAAGAGTGAGTGCAGTGCCGAAGCTGCCAATCTCCCTCCTTGAGGGGGAGATGGCCGGCAGGCCAGAGGGGGTGCCGTCGCGCCGGCGGTGGAGGGCGCCACTCCTCAACTCCCCGGCGGGCTCACCGGCTCCAGTGTCTTCGGCGGCGTCAACCGGCCATGTCCAGACACGGCATTGCCGGCGTCCGGCGCCAGCCGCATGAACGACAGCGAGGCTGCCGCCGACACCGCCGCTACGATGAAGAAGGCGGTGTGGAAGTCGCTCAGCGTCAGCGGGCCGCCATGGATCTTGGTCGACACTTCGAGGATGCCGCCGGCCAGCGCCACGCCGAGCGCGATCGCCAACTGCTGGAACACGGCCGTGATCGGCGTCGCCTTGCTGGTGTCGGCGGCCGAAATCTCGGCGTAGGCAAGCGCATTGATGCCGGTGAAGAACATCGAGCGGATGAAGCCCCCGGCGAGGAGCATGGCGAGGATCAGCCCGTAGGGCGTGTCGGGTGTGAACAGGCCGTTGATGGCGATGGACGCGGCAGCGATGAGCGAGCCTGAAATCAGCACCCGGCGGAAGCCGGCGACCCTGAAGATCAGCGCGGTGACGAATTTCATGCCTATGGCGCCGATTGCCGAGACGAAGGTGATCATGCCGGACTGGAACGGCGTCAGCCCGAAACCGATCTGGAACATCAGCGGCAACAGGAAAGGTACGGCACCAATGCCGATGCGGAACAGTCCGCCGCCGAGCACCGACGAGCGGAACACCCGATTGCGAAACAGCTCGAGCGCCAGCAGCGGGTTCTTGGCGCGGCGCGCGTGCAGCAGGTAAAGCACCGCCGATGCCAGCCCGATGGCAACGGTGATAAAGCCGGCGACTGGCGGCAGAGCCGGCAGGCTGACCACCGACAGGCCGAACACGATGCCCGATGCCGCCAGCCCGCTCAGCACGAAACCGATGAGATCGAGCGGCGGCGTCTGCGCGGCGTCGGTCTTCGGCAGGAAACGCGTGGCCAGCCAGATGCCGATCAGCCCGATCGGCACATTGATCAGAAAAATCCAGTGCCAGGAAAAATAGGTGGTGATGAAGCCGCCGACCGGCGGGCCGACCAGGGGGCCGACCAGAGCCGGGACAGTCAGCCACGACATGGCGGCGACGAGCTCGCTTTTCGGCGTCGCGCGTACCAGCACCAGGCGTCCGACCGGCGTCATCATGGCGCCGCCAATACCTTGCAGGAAACGTGACACCACGAAAGCCGGCAGCGAATTGGAAATGGCGCACGCGACCGAACCGACGATGAACACGGCGATCGCGGCGCGGAAGACATTCTTGGCGCCGAAGCGGTCGGCCATCCAGCCGCTGATCGGAATGAAGATCGCCAGCGATACCAGATAGGCGGTCAGCGCCAGCTTGAGCGCGATCGGGCTGGTGTGGATGTCGATGGCGATCGCCGGCAACGATGTCGCAATGACGGTCGAATCCATGTTTTCCATGAATAGAGCGACCGCCAGGATAAGCGGAATGGTGCGGTTCACGATGGATCCGGCCTTGAAATGTGCGTCGCGATTGCTTGCCGGCCCTGGGGGCCAAACCGACAGGTAGGGCGGTTATCATGGTTTGGCCCGGATGTCGTATTAATTTGCTGTCACGTTTGTGCGACCGCAAGTCCCGCAGCCCCTGGGGCAAAATGCAGCTTCGCCACTACACAACCATCGGCTTTTCAACGGCCACGGGACGTGTTACGAGCCAGCGCCAATCCTGAAAGGGAAGAAGACGAGTCGGCGCTGTCCATCCAGGGCGAGCGCCTTTCCTGCATTCCGAGGGCTGGCCATGGCAAAAATCATCGAGACGTCCACCGGCGCATTGGCGCTGACCTTTGACGACGTGCTGCTGCAGCCGGGTCATTCCGAGGTCATGCCCGGCGAGACCGACATCCGCACCCGCATCGCCGGCGACATCGACCTCAACGTGCCGATCCTGTCGGCCGCCATGGACACGGTTACCGAGGCGCGGCTCGCCATCGCCATGGCCCAGGCCGGCGGCATCGGTGTCATCCACCGCAATTTCTCGCCGGCCGAACAGGCCGAGCAGGTGCGGCAGGTGAAGAAATTCGAGTCCGGCATGGTGGTCAACCCGGTCACCATCGGTCCCGAGGCGACGCTTGCCGATGCGCTGGGTCTGATGCGCACCTACAGCATTTCGGGCATTCCGGTGGTCGAGAACGGCGGCACCGGCGGCCACACGGTCGGCCGGCTCGTCGGCATCCTGACCAACCGCGACGTCCGCTTCGCGTCCGATCCGGCGCAAAAGGTCTATGAGCTGATGACCCGCGAGAACCTGATCACGGTCAAGGAGAACGTCGATCAGGACGAGGCCAAGCGGCTACTCCACCAGCACCGCATCGAGAAGCTTGTTGTGGTCGATCGGGACGGCAATTGCGTCGGGCTGATCACGGTCAAGGACATCGAGAAGTCGCAGCTCAACCCGCACGCCACCAAGGATGCGCAGGGGCGCTTGCGCGCAGCCGCCGCCACCAGCGTCGGCGATGACGGTTTCGAACGCGCCGAGCGCCTCATCGACGCCGGCGTCGACCTTCTCGTGATCGACACCGCGCACGGTCATTCGCAGCGCGTTCTGGATGCGGTGACGCGGGCCAAGAAACTGTCCAACTCGGTTCGCATCCTGGCCGGCAACGTCGCCACCGCGGAAGGCACCTTGGCGCTGATCGATGCCGGCGCCGACGCGGTCAAGGTCGGCATCGGACCAGGCTCCATCTGCACCACCCGCATCGTCGCCGGCGTCGGCGTGCCGCAGCTCTCGGCGATCATGTCGGCGGTCGAGACGGCGCAGAAATCCGGCGTTTCGGTCATTGCCGATGGCGGCATCAAATATTCGGGCGATCTCGCCAAGGCGCTGGCCGCCGGCGCAAGTGCTGCGATGATCGGCTCGCTGCTGGCCGGCACGGACGAGAGCCCGGGCGAGGTCTATCTGCACCAGGGCCGCTCCTTCAAAGCCTATCGCGGCATGGGCTCGGTCGGCGCGATGGCGCGCGGCTCCGCCGATCGGTATTTCCAGGCCGAGGTGCGCGACACGCTGAAACTGGTCCCGGAAGGCATCGAAGGGCAGGTGCCGTACAAAGGACCTGTGTCTGGCGTGCTGCACCAGCTTGCAGGCGGCCTGAAAGCCGCTATGGGTTATGTCGGTGGCCGCGACCTTGCCGATTTCCGCGAGCGCGCCACTTTTGTGCGGATATCCAATGCCGGACTTCGTGAAAGCCACGCCCATGACGTCACGATTACCCGCGAAAGCCCGAATTATCCTGGCGGAGCCTAACCGTCATGCGTCTTGGCGCAATCTGGCGGCAATGATCCTGCGGCTGTCGCGCCACGCGGCCGCACTCTGTGTCGCCACCGTGGCGGTTTTCATCATCATGACGGCAATGGAGTTCCTCTATTTTCGCCAATTGAGCGGCGGTCTGCCGTCGCTCGACATGCGCTATGCCGGTTTCACCCCGGATGAGGGCATGGCCTGGCTGACGGCACTCGGCCGGCGCGGCAGCGAAATTATTCTCGTCTGGCATTACCTGACCTTCGACCTGCTTTTTCCGGCGCTGCTGTCGCTGACGATGGTCAGCCTGATCCTGGCCACGGGCCGGCGGCTGAAGAATTTCCGTGCACTGCCTGCGCAAACCCAGTCGATATTCGCGGTTGTGCTGGTGCTGCCCTACCTGCTTACCGACTATGCCCAGAATATCGCCGTGGCTCGTCTTTTGTCCGATTTTCTGTCGGCCAATCCGGATTCGCTATCCTTCGCCTCGGCGCTGATCGTCACCAAATTCGCCCTACTGGCGATACCAGTGACCGTCACTGCGGCTTTCACTCTGATGGCTCAGAGACGGCCTTGAAGGCTGGGTGACAACGAAAGGGGCGTCTTGAACCAGACCGCGATCTTCTGGCCGATGCTGGCGCAGGTGCTGCTGGTCTATATCGTCCATATCATAATGGGCCGGCGCCGCTATGGTGCGGTCAGGTCGGGCGAAGCCAAGACCGGCCAGTTCAAGACGCGCTCGACGGAGCCTGGGTCCAGCATCACCGTCGCCGACAATCTGAGCAACCAGTTCGAACTGCAGGTGCTTTTCTACGTCTTATGCTTGACGCTGCACGTGACCAATGGCGTCAATTATCTGACCTTGGCTCTGATGTGGATCTTTGTCGTCTCCCGCTATCTTCACGCGTCGGTCCACTTGACCAGCAATCGGATAATCCTGCGCAGCAGGGCATTCTACCTGGGCGCGGTAGTTCTTGCACTTGGCTGGATATGGCTAGCGCTGCATCTGCTCGGCTTGGTCTGAGCAAGCTCAAGGCTACAAATCGAACACAGCGATCTTGCGCTTGTCGAACCTGATGGCGAGTTCACCGCGCACCAGCCTGAGCGCGGCCTCGCCGAAGACGGCACGCCGCCAGCCTTGCAATGCTGGCACGTCGGCTTCCTCGCCCTCGGCAGCGATGCGGTCGATGTCGTCGCTGGAGGCGAGTACCTTCGATGCGACGCCTTCCTTTTCGGCAACGATCCGCAGCAGCACCTTCAGCAACTCCGCCGCGGCGCTTGACCCCTCCGGCGGCTGGAAGCTCTTCGGCAGCTTCGGCATCTCTTCCCTGGGCAGGGCAAGGGCAGCGTTTACCGCGCCAAGCAGTGCCGTCGCCGTCGACGAGCGCTCCCAACCCTTCGGCGTGGTACGCAGCTTGCTCAGCGCCGCAGCGTCGCGCGGCGCCTGCTGCGCCACTTCGTAGATCGCATCGTCCTTGAGCACCCGGCCGCGCGGCACGTCGCGCTCGCGCGCTTCGCGTTCGCGCCAGGCGGCCACCGCCTGCACGATCGCCAGTTCCTGCGGCTTGCGCAGCCGCATCTTGAGCCGCTTCCAGGCATCCTCGGGATGCGGATCGTAGGTCTCGCGCGAGGTCAGCACGTCCATCTCCTCGTTCAGCCAGTGGGCGCGGTTTTCCCGCACCAACTCGGCGCTGAGATGCTTGTAGACCTCGATCAGGTGGGTGACGTCGGCGAGCGCGTAGTCGAGCTGCTTTTCGGACAGCGGACGGTGGCGCCAGTCGGTGAAGCGCGAGGACTTGTCGAGCCGCGCTCCGGTGATGCGCTGCACCAGCTGGTCGTAGGAGACGCTGTCGCCGAAGCCGCAGACCATTGCCGCGACCTGGGTGTCGAACACCGGATGCGGCACCAGATCGCCGAGATGCACGATGATTTCGATGTCCTGGCGCGCCGCATGGAAGACTTTGACGATCGCCTCGTTGGACATCAGCCTGAAGAACGGTTTCAGGTCGATGTCGGGCGACAGCGGATCGATCAGCGCGGTCACCCCGGGCGCTGCCATCTGGATCAGGCACAGGATCGGCCAGAAGGTCGTTTCGCGAATGAATTCGGTATCGACGGTCACGAATTCCGCCTTTTCGAAGGCGGCAATAGCGGTCTCGAGTTCTTTCTGGGTGGTGATGACGTGCATCAAATCGCTTTTGGCAAGGGATAGGGTCTCTTTCAATTTCAGCCGCGCGCGCTTTCGTCAAGCGCAAGCACCTCTATCCAGGCTTTGCGGGTTCATCGGGATCGGCATTCCGCTTCGCCAACCGGGCAAAAACCGTCGAGGTGCGCAACAGCGCCGTAAAGCGGCTGCGATGGGTGGCCGGCACGGCGGAGCGCGCCTGCATCCGGTAAAGGATGACGGCCACGAAGATCGCATAGACGGTGGCGCTGAACACGAACAGCGCGCTCGGCCCGAAAAATTGCATCACCGTCGAGGCTGCGAACGGCCCGCCGATGGCGCCGAAGGAATAAAACAGCATCAAGGCAGCGTTGATCAGCACGAACTCGCCCTTGTCGGCGCGGTCGTTGGAATGCGCCGCTGACAACGAATAGAGCGGCATGGCGAAGCAGCCGAAGATGAAGACGAGCAGGAAGTTGAGAAACGGGCTGCCGCCTGCCACGAATGCCAGCGCCAATGCCGCCACCATCGCACAGCACGTCGTCATCAGCAGCACCGAGCGCCGGTCCCAGCGGTCGGAGAGATAGCCAAGCGGGTATTGGATGATGGCGCCGCCGAAAATGCCGACGCTGACGAAGGTGACGACGTCGGCGACCGACATGCCGATCTGCTCGGCATAGACCGGCGACAGGGTGCGGAAGGCGCTGTTTGTGACGCCGACGGCGATACAGCCGAAGCAGCCGAGCGGCGAGATCCGCCAGACGCGCGCCAAATCGAGCTTGACGTCTTCCGGCGGCGTCGGATTGGAGCGGTCGCCGAGCGAAACCGGCACCAGCGAAACGGTGATCATCATCGACATGATGGCGAAGATTGCAAAGCCGCCGGCGCCAAAGATCGGGATCAGGAACTGGGCGCCCGTCACCGAGCCGATGTCGACCATCCGGTAGATGGCAAGCACCCGCGCCCGGTCGGTGTTGGTGACGCCGGAATTCAGCCAGGCTTCCATGATGGTGAACAGGCCGGCAAAGCAGAACCCGCCGGCAAAGCGCACGGCGCACCACATCACCGGATCGATGACCAGCACCAGAAGCAGCGTTCCCGCCGAGGCGATCGCCGCAAGTGCCGAAAAGGCGCGCACATGGCCGACGGACTTCATGATGCGGGTCACGGCAAGGCAGCCGAGCAGGAAGCCGGCGAAATAGAACGTGCCCATCAGGCCGATCGAGGAAGCGGGAAAACCTTCCTGCGCACCACGCAGCGCAATCAACGTGCTCTGCAGGCCGTTGCCGCCGAGCAGGATGCCGGCGGCGATCAGGAGGGGGATCAGCGGGCGGATGGAGGACATGAAGGAAAGCCTGTCGTTGATCCTTCTTGAACCATCGGCTTCGCCAATGCCAGCGGCAATTCCCGGTGGCGTTGGGGCCAGCCGGGGGCCTTAATGCATGTCGCGCAAAAGTGTGCAGCGGTTTTGCGATAACGACATGTATAAAAACAAGGACCTAAAGCGCGTCGCATGAGGCCGATCGAACGCGACACGTTTTAGGTGCATTACCGCGGGGGAACTTGCGCTACCGCGTGGCGCCGGACCCTCCGTGTTGGGAACCAAGGCGTATCTTTGTAGTTCAGTGCTGGTGGGCGAATACGCGTCTTGTGAGCCGCCGGTGTGCGGAGACGGTGTCAGCATCGACGTCGTTTCTGCTGCCCGGCCTGAAGCTCCAAAGGGAGGTCCGCCATCATGAAATTTCATTCCGCATTTGCGGCATTTGCCGTGGCCGCAGTTCTGGCGGCCGGGCCGGCGCGGGCTGTCGACCTCGCCATGGTGTCCGGAGATACCGGCAACGGCCAGAGAATCCTTCGCGAGATCCTCGATCAATACGAGAAGAAGACCGGCAACAAGGTTAGCGTCGTTCCGCTGCCTCCCTCGGCGACGGACCAGTTTGGCCAATACCGGCTCTGGCTTGCCGCCGGAAGCAGCGACGTCGACGTCTATCAGACGGACATCATCTGGGCCCCCCAGCTTGCAAGGCAGTTCATCGACCTGACCGAAGCGACCAAGGATGTCGTTGGCGCCCATTTCCCATCGATCATCAAATCGCAGACCGTTGACGGCAAGCTCGTCGCCTTGCCGATATTCACCGACGCTCCGGCGCTCTACTACCGCAAGGATCTCCTCGACAAATACGGCGCCGGGGTCCCGGCCAGCTGGGCTGAACTTGCCGATACCGCCAAGCTTGTCATGGACAAGGAGCGCGCGGCCGGCAACAAGGACATGTGGGGTTTCGTTTTCCAGGGCAACGCCTATGAGGGGCTGACCTGCGATGCACTCGAATGGGTGAAGTCGAACGGCGGCGGCCAGATTATCGAGCCGGACGGCAGGATCTCCATCAACAATCCGCAAGCAGCTGCGGCGCTGGAAATGGCGAGGAGCTGGGTGGGAACCATCTCACCGCCCGGCGTTCTGGCCTACCAGGAAGAAGAGTCGCGCGGAGTCTGGCAGACCGGCAACGCCGTCTTCATGCGCAACTGGCCCTACGCCTACGCGCTTGGCAACAGCGAAAGCTCCCCCATCAAAGGCAAGTTCGAGGTGACCACGCTGCCGCCGGGGTCTGGTGAGGGCGCGCACCCGGCAGCAACGCTTGGCGGCTGGAATCTCGCGGTTTCCAAATATTCGAAGAACCCGGATGCAGCGATCGAGCTGGTCAAATGGATCGCCTCGCCTCAGATGCAGAAGTACCGCGCCTTGAAGGGGGCATATCTGCCGACCATCCAGGCACTCTATGACGATGCCGACATCGCCAGCGCCCAGCCGGTGATTCCGCGCTGGAAGGAAGTCGTCCTCAACGCGGTGCCGCGTCCCTCGGCCCAAGCCAAGAGCCGGTACAATGAGGCATCGAGCGAGTTCTGGACCGCCGTCCACAACACGATTTCCGGCGAGGGCACAGCCGCCGACAACCTTGCCGATCTGGAGTTCTCCTTGACCAGGCTCAAAGGCACCGCCTGGTGACCCCGCCGCGCTCAGGCTCGCTGCTGGCGCGTCAACGTACGCGCTCGGCATGGCTGTTGCTTGCCCCGATGCTCATCGTGCTCGCCGCCGTTGCCGGTTGGCCGTTGATGCGCACGATCTATTTCGGCTTCACCGACGCCTCGCTCGCCGACCTCGAAGCCCGCCGCTGGGTTGGCTTCGCCAACTATTTCTCCGTCGTGCAAATGCCGAGCGGCCGCGTCGTCTATGACGGGCTGCTCGCCGATCCGGTCTGGTGGCGCGCCGTCTGGAACACGGTGCGCTTCGCGGTGATTTCGGTGACCTGCGAGACGGTGCTCGGCATGATCGTCGCGCTGGTGCTCAACGCCAGGTTTCGCGGCCGCGGTATCGTGCGCGCCGCGATCCTCATCCCTTGGGCGATCCCGACGATCGTCTCGGCGAAAATGTGGCAGTGGATGCTCAACGACCAGTTCGGCATCATCAACGACGTCCTGCTCAAGCTCGGCCTGATCAGCACCAAGATCGCCTGGACGGCCAGCGCCGACACGGCGATGGTCGCCGTCCTTGTTGTCGACATCTGGAAGGCAACCCCCTTCATGGCGCTTCTCATTCTCGCCGGCCTCCAGATGCTTCCACAAGAAATCTACGAGGTCGCCAAGCTCGACGGCGTCGGCGCGTGGAGAATTTTCTGGAAGATCACTTTGCCGCTCATCCGACCGGCGTTGATGGTGGCCATGATCTTTCGCGGTCTCGATGCCCTGCGCATCTTCGATCTGATCTACGTGCTTACGCCAAACAACATACACACCAAGTCGATGTCGGTGTTTGCCCGCGAGAGCCTGTTTGAGTTCGACAAGTTCGCTTCCGGTTCCGCCGCCTCGACGCTTCTCTTCCTTATCCTCGCTCTGCTGACCATGCTCGTTCTTTGGCTCGGCCGGATACGACTGGACAAGGACTATTGATCATGGGGGACAACTGACCATGTGGATCGTCAAGCGCACGGCTTTCTACCTCCTCGTCGCCGTTATCGTCGTCGTCGCGGTGTTCCCGTTCTACTACGCCATCATCACCAGCCTGAAATCGGGGACGGCGCTCTTCCAGATCGACTATTGGCCGAAGACGATTACCTTCAGCAATTACAGGACCGTGTTCACCGAGGGGACCTTCCTGCGCAACCTCGTGAACTCGCTGTTCATCTCGAGCGCCGTTGTCGTCATTTCGCTGTTCCTCGGCGTCACCGCCGCCTATGCGCTGGCGCGCATCCGCTTCCGCGGCCGCTCGGCTCTGCTCCTCACTATCCTGTCCGTTTCGATGTTCCCGCAATTGGCGGTGCTTGCCGGGCTTTTCGAGCTGATCCGCATCTTCGGCCTCTACAATTCGCCGTTCGCGCTGATCTTGTCCTACATGATCTTCACCTTGCCGTTCACCGTCTGGGTGCTCACCGCCTTCGTTCGCGACCTGCCGATCGAGCTGGAGGAAGCGGCGATCCTCGATGGCGCCACGCCCTGGATCATCATCAGCCGCGTCTTCCTGCCGCTCATGTGGCCGGCGCTGGCGACCACCGGGCTTCTCGCCTTCATCGGTGCGTGGAACGAGTTCCTGTTCGCCCTGACGTTTACCTCCAGCAACGAGCAGCGAACCGTGCCGGTCGCCATCGCTCTGCTCTCCGGCAGCTCTCAATTCGAGATCCCGTGGGGCAACATCATGGCCGCATCGGTGATCGTCACCGTGCCGCTCGTCGTCCTCGTTCTCATCTTCCAGCGCAAGATCATTTCCGGTCTCACGGCGGGCGGGGTGAAGGGGTGAGTGCATAGTTGAACTGCCGGCACAGAGCAGCGAACTCAGATTGACGCCTCGAGCATAAATTGATGCCGGTGGGACTCGACCCGGCTGCAGCTTGCCTTGACAAATGCACCCTCTCATGTGCTTTTCGCGCAAATTTTCAGGCTGGGCCATCATGCCTTGGCCGCAACCCAACATCCGGACTTTAAGAATGACAATGCATCGTTACCGCAGCCATACCTGTGCCCAGTTGAGGAAGGCCGACGTCGGCTCGACCGTTCGCCTGTCGGGCTGGGTGCATCGCGTGCGCGACCATGGCGGCCTGCTGTTCATCGATTTGCGCGACCATTACGGCCTGACCCAGATCGTCGCCGATCCGGATTCGCCCGCCTTCAAGATCGCCGAGACCCTGCGCGGCGAATGGGTCGTCCGCGTCGACGGCGAGGTCAAGGCGCGCCTCGCCGACACCGTGAACCCTAATTTGCCAACCGGCGAGATCGAAGTCTTCGCGCGCGAGATCGAGGTACTGTCGGCCGCCAGGGAATTGCCCCTGCCGGTCTTCGGCGAGCCGGATTACCCAGAGGACATCCGCCTCAAATACCGCTTCCTCGACCTGCGCCGCGATACCCTGCACAAGAACATCGTCGCGCGCACCAAAATCATCGCCGAGATGCGCAAGCTGATGGGCGAGGTCGGCTTCACCGAATTCTCGACGCCGATCCTGACCGCCTCGTCGCCGGAAGGGGCGCGCGACTTTCTGGTGCCGTCGCGCATCCACCCCGGCACTTTCTATGCGCTGCCGCAGGCACCGCAGATATATAAGCAGCTGATCATGGTGTCCGGCTTCGACCGCTACTTCCAGATTGCGCCCTGCTTCCGCGACGAGGACCCGCGCGCCGACCGTCTGCCGGGTGAATTCTACCAGCTCGACGTTGAGATGAGCTTCGTCGAGCAGGAGGATGTGTTCACCACCATGGAGCCGGTGATGCGGGGGGTGTTCGAGACCTTTGCCGCCGGCAAGCCGGTGACGGAGAAGTTTCCGCGCATCGCCTATGATGTCGCCATGCGCAAATACGGCACCGACAAGCCGGACCTGCGCAACCCGATCGAGATGCAGGCCGTCTCGGATCATTTTCGCGACTCTGGCTTCAAGGTATTTGCCAACATCCTTGCCAACGATCCGAAGGCCGAGGTCTGGGCCATTCCGGCCAAGACCGGCGGGTCTCGCGCCTTCTGCGACCGCATGAACTCATGGGCGCAAGGCGAGGGTCAGCCCGGCCTCGGCTACATCTTCTGGCGCAAGGAGGGCGAGAAGCTCGAAGGCGCCGGGCCGCTGGCCAAGAACATCGGCGAGGAGCGCACCGAGGCGATCCGACAACAACTCGGCCTCGCCGATGGCGATGCCGCCTTCTTCGTCGCCGGTGATCCGAAGAAGTTCGTCTCCTTCGCGGGAGCGGCGCGCACCCGCGCCGGCGAGGAGCTCAATCTTGTCGACCGCGACCGCTTCGAATTGTGCTGGATCGTCGACTTCCCGTTCTTCGAATGGAACGAGGAGGAGAAGAAGATCGACTTCGCGCACAATCCTTTCTCGATGCCACAAGGCGGCATCGATGCGCTTAACGGCGAGGATCTGCTCGGCATCAAGGCGTTCCAGTACGACATGGTCTGTAACGGTTTCGAGATCGCCTCCGGCGGCATCCGCAACCATCTGCCCGAAACCATGGTCAAGGCGTTCGAAACCGTCGGGCTGGACCGCGCAACGGTCGAAGAGCGCTTCGGCGGCCTTTATCGCGCCTTCCAGTATGGCGCGCCGCCGCATGGCGGCATGGCGGCCGGCATCGACCGCGTCGTCATGCTTCTGGTCGGCGCCAGGAACCTGCGCGAAGTGACTATGTTCCCGATGAACCAGCAGGCCTACGACCTGTTGATGAGCGCGCCGTCGGAAGCCAGCCCGCAGCAGCTTCGCGAATTGTCGCTGCGCGTGGTGGCGACGAAGAAAGAGGTTTAGAAAACGCTCCGAACCGGTGCTGTTGATTCATAAAAAAGCCCGGCATCGCTGCCGGGCTTTTTGCTTGAAGCCTGTCTCGGTCAGTCTTCGTTTGCCGTAACCGTCACGCCGAGCGTTTTCGGCAGGTCGAGCGGGTTGGACATGGCGCCCGCCATGATCAGCGCGAACGGCACCGCTGCCGGCGGCTCGGCCGAGACCTCGATGCTTTGCGGATCGTCGAGGAACTTGTTGACCGCGGCCGAAACCTGCGCGGTCAGTTCCGGATTGTTGAGCTGCGCCATGCCGAAGGGCACGATCGCCTTGGCCTGGTTGGCGATGTCCTTGCCGGACATGCCTTGCTGCTTGCCGGCATAATCGAGCACCTTTTTGGTCAACGAATCGTCGTCGAAGCGGATCGAGGCGCTGTTGAACGAAAGCTGCTGCAGCAGCCCGAGCATGGCCATGCCTTGCGCCGAATTGTCCGCGCCTTCGGGCTGCGCTGCCATCTTCTTCTGCATCTCCTGCAGTGATTTGATGACGTCCAGCGTGTAGCCGCCGAGATCGAAGGTCATGCCGAGCGTGCCGGCATTGTCGACCGATATTTCGTATTTCGACAAGTCCATCCTGCCGTCGGTAGGCTGCCAGGTGCCTTCCATCTCAAGATTGCCTGTTATGTTCTGGTAGCCGAGTGCGTTGATGACTTCCTTGGACTTCGGATCTTCGACCAGGGTCAGGTCGGCAGCGAATTTTTCCGTAGTGCCGGAAAACGCCATGGCCTTGCCGTCGGCCGGCGGCGTGATTGCGATGGCAAGCCCGTCCATCGAGAAAGCAGTTTTGTCAGCCACTTTGACTGTCATGTTGTCGAGCTCGGCCGATTTGTACATCATCAGCGAGCCCAGCGGACCGGTTGCGCCTTCGGCCGGAACCGTCATGTCGTGGATGACGAAGGGGCTGAGATTGAGCGTGACGCCATCTTCGCTGTGTTCGAACGGCGACGTCGATACGGTCGCGATTTGATAGCCGCCATTGGCTTCGGTCACACCTTCGAGCTTGACGTCGCCGATCTTGAGCGCCTCCTTTTCGGCCGCCGGTTTGACCGCTACGCCTTGCAGAACCATGCTGGAGGTGTCGCCGGTTACTCCGGTCCAGGAGAGGTCGACACCCTGCGCGGCGAGGCCCGCCTTCAGCCGGTCGGCGACTGCGGTATCCTGCGCGAACGCCGCATTCAGCGGCAGCGTCAGCAAAAAGGTCGAAAAAGCCAGTCTCTTAATAAGTGTCGAGTGTCTGATCGTCATCGAGAGCTCCCCTGAGAGTGTCCTGAAATTCTTTTCAAATCGTCGCGTCGTCACCATTCGGTGACGAACTGGACCGGAAAAAGGCGGGCCTCGGCACAATGGTCGAAAATCGCGGCCAAAGGCAAACCCGATCCATCAGCCTTGCGATAGAAGCAGGATGTAACGGATTGATGTTGGCCGGCGTCGCGACGCTTCCAATTCCTGTTGCATAATGGATGTCGCGCAACGGTTTTGCGGTAACGACATGCATCAAAACAAGGGCCTAAAGCGTCGCATGGGCCGGTCGAACGCGATGCGCTTTAGGAGCACGCATACCGGTGTGCCTCTTGCCGCGAATCACCCGCTCGGCTAGTGCCAGCCCATGGGAAAAAGGCTTTTGCCGCCTGAAACTGGCGGCGGCGATAATATTGAGCCGGTCGATCTGAAGAAGGCGCTGGAAGAGCGCTATCTCGCCTACGCGCTGTCGACCATCATGCACCGGGCACTGCCGGACGTGCGCGACGGGCTGAAGCCGGTGCATCGTCGCATCATGCATGCCATGCGCCTGTTGCGGCTTAACCCCGACCAGGGTTTTGCCAAATGCGCCCGCATCGTCGGCGAGGTGATGGGCAAATTCCATCCGCATGGCGACCAGTCGATCTACGACGCGTTGGTGCGGTTGGCGCAGGATTTTTCGATGCGCTACCCGCTGGTCGACGGGCAGGGCAATTTCGGCAATATCGACGGCGATAACGCCGCCGCCATGCGCTACACCGAAGCGCGCATGACCGAAGTGTCGACGCTGCTGCTGGAAGGCATCACCGAGGACGCCGTCGATTTCCGCCCGACCTACAACGAGGAAGACGAGGAGCCGGCCGTGCTGCCCGGCGCCTTCCCGAACCTGCTCGCCAACGGCTCGTCCGGCATCGCCGTCGGCATGGCGACCTCGATCCCGCCGCATAATGCGGCCGAGCTCTGCGACGCCGCGCTTCACCTGATCGAT
This sequence comes from Mesorhizobium sp. M0898, assembly GCF_040319695.1. Classification (NCBI taxonomy): domain Bacteria; kingdom Pseudomonadati; phylum Pseudomonadota; class Alphaproteobacteria; order Hyphomicrobiales; family Phyllobacteriaceae; genus Mesorhizobium; species Mesorhizobium sp. M0898. The sequence continues at coordinate 14,644 of NZ_JAMYOE010000013.1, forward strand.
CATCCGGATGCGCCCGTCACCAAGCTGATGGATTTCGTGCAAGGTCCGGATTTCCCGACCGGCGGCATCATCGTCGACAGCCGAGCCTCGATCCTCGAAGCCTACGAAACGGGTCGCGGCGGCTTTCGCGTCAGGGCGAAGTGGAGCCAGGAGGACCAGGGCAGGGGCACCTGGAACATAGTCGTCACCGAAATCCCTTACGGCGTCCAGAAGGCCAGACTGATCGAAAAGATCGCCGAGCTCTTGATGGCGCGCAAGCTTCCGGTGCTCGAGGATATCCGCGACGAGAGCGCCGAGGACATCCGCGTCGTGCTGGTGCCGAAGAGCCGCTCGGTCGATCCCGGCATCATGATGGAATCGCTGTTCAAGCTGACCGAGCTCGAAAGCCGCTTTCCGCTCAACATGAACGTGTTGTCGCGCGGCAAGGTGCCGAACGTGCTGTCGCTGAAAGGTGTGCTCAAGGAATGGCTGGAGCACCGCCGCGACGTCCTGATCCGCCGCTCCAAGCACCGCCTCGGCGAGATCGAAAGGCGGCTGGAGATCCTCGCCGGCTATTTGATCGCCTACCTCAACATCGACGAGGTGATCAGGATCATCCGCGAGGAGGACGAGCCCAAGCAGGTGATGATGGTGCGCTGGTCGCTGACCGACACCCAGGCTGAAGCCATCCTCAACATGCGGCTGAGAGCGCTGCGCAAGCTCGAGGAATTCGAAATCCGCGAGGAATTCAATGGCCTGACCGGCGAGAAGAAGCAGATCGAGGCACTGCTTGCGTCCGACGCCAAGCAGTGGGCGACGATCAAGTGGGAAGTCGCCAATGTTCGCCAGAAATACGGGCCCGACACCGAGATCGGCAAGCGCCGCACCGAGTTCGCCGACGCACCCGAGCATGACCTGACCGATATCGCCCACGCCATGATCGAGCGCGAGCCGGTCACCGTGGTGGTTTCGGAAAAGGGCTGGCTGAGGGCCATGAAAGGTCATCTGACCGACCATTCGGCCCTGACCTTCAAGGAAGGCGACAGCCTCAAGCTCGCCTTCCACGCCCAGACGACCGACAAGGTGCTGGTCTTCACCACCGGCGGCAAGTTCTACACGATCGGCGCCGACCGGCTGCCGGGTGGGCGTGGCCACGGCGAGCCGATCCGCATCATCGTCGACATGGACAACGACCAGGATATCGTCACCGCTTTCGTCCATGATCCCAAGCGCAAGCTGCTGCTGGTGTCGCATGAGGGCAACGGTTTCATCGTGCCGGAAGAAGAAGTCGTCGCCAACACCCGCAAGGGCAAGCAGGTGATGAACGTCAAGGCGCCCGACGAAGCCCAGCGCTGTGTGAGCGTCGCCGGCGACCATCTCGCCATTGTCGGCGAGAACCGCAAGATGCTGGTGTTCCCGCTGGCCGAGATCCCCGAGATGGGACGCGGCAAGGGCGTGCGCCTGCAGAAATACAAGGATGGCGGTGTCCTCGACCTCAAGACCTTCACGCTGGCAAGCGGCCTGTCCTGGCAGGATTCGGCAGACCGCACCTTCACCAAATCGCGTGACGAGCTTGCCGAATGGATCGGCGCCCGCGCCTCGGCCGGCCGCATGGTGCCGAAGGGTTTCCCGAGGACTGGCAAGTTCGGGTGAAGCGGTAATCTCCCCCCTCGAGGGGGAGATGGCCGGCAGGCCAGAGGGGTCCCCGCGCATGAAGCGCCAGCCTGCTTTGTTCGTGGTAAGGTCGCGTCAGGACGTCCCGACCCCCTCTGTCGCCTTCGGCGACATCTCCCCCTCAAGGGGGGAGATTAGCAGCGCCACCCGAACATTTGGAATGCGTCACGATTGCTGCACTATATCAGTGCATAAGCGATGCGATGGGCTAGGGAGAATTGGGCGCTTGAAGGAAATCAGGATCCAGAAGCCGGAGCGGCAACAGCGTCTGTTTGGCCTGTCGACGCCGCTCAGGGCCGCTGTCATTCCACCGCTGTCGGCGGCGCGCTGGCTCCTGGTGCTGATCGTCGCCGCCGGCGTATATTTTTTCCACGGCTTCCTGTTCCCGGTCCTTGCCGCCCTGGTTATCGCTTTCGCCAGTTGGCCGCTCTATCGGCGGCTGCTCGCAGGCGTCGGCGGCAACCGCACGATTGCCGCTACGCTTGCGATCCTGTTCATCCTGACCTTCCTGGTGGTGCCGATCGCGCTTGCCGGCACCTACGCCATCAACGAGGTGCGCGAATGGGTCGGCTGGGCTATCGAGACCAACCGCTACGGCGCGCCGACGCCGCACTGGATCGCCACGCTGCCTGTAGTAGGCGAATGGCTCAATGAACAGTGGACGGTCAACGTTGGCCATCCAGGCGGTATCGGCGAACTGATCCAGCTGATCAGCGGCGCCAATATCGGCAGCATCTATCGCGGCGCGCTTGCCGCCGGCGGCAGCGCCTTCGGACTTTTGCTGACGCTGCTGTTCATGATGATCGCATTGTTCTTTGCCTATCGCGACGGCGAGCATTTCGCCGGGCAGGTCGATCGCCTCGGCGAACGCATCCTGCCGGCCCGATGGGAACGGATCTCACGCGTGGTGCCGGCGACGATCTCGTCGACGGTTACCGGTATGACCGTTATCGCCATCGGCGAAGGACTGGTGCTGGGCATCGCTTACTGGTTGGCCGGCGTACCGTCGCCGGTGACGCTCGGCGCGCTGACCGGCATCATGGCGCTTATCCCCGGCGGCGCGCCGCTGTCGTTCACGCTGGTCTCGATCTATCTCGCCGCCAGCGGCTCGCCGATGGCGGGGCTGGCGCTGTTCGTCTGGGGCGCGGTCGAACTCTTCATCGTCGACAAGACATTGCGCCCGAAGCTGGTCGGCGGGCCGATAAAGCTGCCCTTCCTGCCAACCTTTTTCGGCCTGATCGGCGGCGTCAAGACAATGGGTTTTCTCGGCCTGTTCATCGGCCCGGTGCTGATGGCCCTGCTGGTCGCAATCTGGCGCGAATGGCTGCGCGAGGTGGAACTGACCGATGAACTCGCTGCCGCCGAACCGGCGGAGCAGGAAGATGCACCGCCGCAGATTGAAATTGTTGCCGAACGCGCCGCCGCGAAAAAGAATCAGGCCGGGTGACTGACGGCGAACGTGGCGCGGCGCTTGCGCCCGTCGTGCAACTGCCAGAGCGAATGGCCGATCAAGGTCATGATGAGGATCGCGCCGCCGATCAGGCTGTTGCGCGTCGGTGTTTCGGCGAAGATCATCCACACCCAGACCGGCGCCAGCACGGTTTCAAGCAGGTAGAACATCGCCACCTCCGGCCCGGAGATGTATTTCGGGCCGTTGGCGAGGCAGAAGAAAGAGATCGGCATGATGACGGCACCGTTGAAGACGATCCACCATGGCGCGTTGACGTGAAAACCCACCTTGGAAACCATCAGGGTGGCGACGGCCAGCGGCAGGACCACTCCGATCAGCGCCGTGAAACCCATATCCTTGCCGCTGGCGCGCGAGATGGTGATGGCCGCGGCGATCATGAAAGCCGAGCATAGCGCCATCAGGTCGCCGAAGAGATGTCCGGTTCCAACGGAATCGCCGACAATGATCGTCACGCCGACGATCATAAGTGCCAGCGCTGCAAGCGTCAGGGGCCGTGGCCTCTCCTTCAGGAACAGCCATGACAAAAGGGCCGCGAACATGGTTGTGAACGCCAGGATGAAAACGAGGTTGGCTGTCGAGGTATTGTAGACACCGGTGATGAAGGCGATCGAGCCGAGCCCGTAGAGGCCGGCAACGATGAGCCCTGACCAGCCCGGTACAAGCTGCGGTGCCTTTGCGCTCAGCGATCGCCAGGCGGCCCAGATGATAAGCGTGGCGACGAAGGTCGTGCCGGTGCGCAACAGCAGGATCGTCCACGCCTCGCCGTCGGCGAGCCGGATCAGCGGAATGTCGACGGTCAGCGTCAGCCCGCCGATGGCGGTGATCAGAAGGCCTCTCTGGTGGTCGTTGTGGGAAGACATGCGGCAATTCTCGCGTAGGCTTGGAGGCGCAAAATTGACCCGCCCGGTTTCCCAGCCGATCGGCCGGAAGCCCAGCGGCATCCTCCTCGAAACAATTTAAGAGTGAATACCGAAAGCGAAGATCAGCGCGAAACCGCTTCGTGATTGTAGCGTTCCCAGCCTTTCGGGCCGAGATGCTCCTGCGGCTGGAAGCGCATCTTATAATTCATCTTGCGCGAGCCGTTGACCCAGTAACCCAGGTAGACATGGGGCAGACCCATCGCCCTGGCGCGGGCGATGTGATCGAGGATCATGAAGGTGCCGAGCGAACGGTCCTCGAAGTCCGGGTTGAAGTAGGAATAGACCATCGACAGGCCATCGGCCATCTTGTCGGTAAGCGCCACGGCGATCAGTTCGCCCTGGCCCTTGCCGGTAATGAAGCTGTCAGGTCCGCGGCGACGGTATTCGATGACCTTGGTGTCGACATGGGTATCCTCGACCATCATGGCGTAGTCGAGCACGGTCATGTCAGACATGCCGCCACGGCGGTGGCGGACGTCGAGATAGCTGCGGAACAGCGAATACTGTTCGGTGGAGGGTTCGGCGTCGTGCATGGCGCCGACCAGATCCGAATTATGCTGTATGACCCGTTTCATGTTGCGGCTGGCGGTGAATTCCTGCGCCAGGATGCGCACGGACACACAGGCGCGGCAGGTCTCGCAGGCCGGCCTGTAGGCGATGTTCTGCGAGCGCCTGAAACCGCCCTGCGTCAACAGATCGTTCATCTCGGGGGCCTTGTCGCCGACCAAGTGTGTGAACACCTTGCGCTCGAACTGGCCCTCGAGATAGGGACATGGCGAGGGCGCGGTCAGAAAGAACTGCGGCGACTGGGTCGGGTGCTGCGTCATCGAGCCTTGGAAATACTCCTGCGAATCGCTCTACCTTTGGCGCGGACGCCGAAAAATTCAACAGGATTGTGAAAGCCTGGTTGATTGGACGTCTTCACATTTGTGCGCAAAGGCTGCGGCCGCGCTTCAAAAGTCTGCTCAGCGGCCACTGCGGCTGACAACGGTGCCGAGCAGCAGGTCGTGCAGCGTGCGCTTGCGGTCGGAAAACAGGCTCACCAGCAGGACCAGCGGCGAAAGGATGACATTACCGGCCCAAAACAGCACCGAATGCACGACGGCGGTCAGCCCGTCGATGCGGCTGCCGTCGAGTCGGTCGAGCCGGATGCCCATCATCTTCATGCCGGTGGTGGCCTGGTCTTTACTGCCGAGCGTGTTCCAGATGTAGAGGATGGCGACGGTCGGCACGAGAATGGAAAACAGCATCCAGCCGAGGCCGAGCGTCAACAGCCCGAACAGGAACACCAGGATCGCGAATGGAATGGTGAGCAGCGCGACGATGAAATAGTCGATGACGAAAGCGAGAATGCGCCGCGTGCGCACGCCCTCATAAGAGCGGACATCTTCGAGCCTGCTGGTGATGATTTCGCCGTCGAGAACGCGAGCGTTCATGCCATTTCCTCGTAATCGAACCCGGGTTAATGCACGGGCCGCGTATTGATGAAATGGTGAAGGTTCGCGGCGGAATCAAGATCGAGCCTTTCGCCGCCGTGTAGATGGCGACAGAGCGCCTGGGGCCGTCTGACTTGTTGAATTCACGGCGCGGATAGCGTTAGTTTGCTGCGGCGCACAAAGCGCGCCGAGCCGAGGGGACGGGGCGACATGGACTACGACATGCTGGTCATCGGCAGCGGCCCATCCGGGCGCCGCGCCGCGGTGCAGTCGGCCAAGCTCGGCAAGTCGGTGCTGGTGGTCGACAGGGGCCGGCGTCTCGGCGGCGTTTCGGTGCATACCGGCACTATACCGTCGAAGACGTTGCGCGAGACGGTGCTCAACCTCTCCGGCTGGCGCGAGCGCGGCTTTTATGGACGCGGCTACCGCGTCAAGCAGGACATTTCGGTCGGCGATCTGGTCGAGCGCCTGCACAAGACGCTCGACCATGAGGTCGAGGTGCTGCAGCACCAGTTCATGCGCAACACGGTCAAGAGTGCGCGCGCCGCGGTAAAATTCCTGGGCCCCAACAAGGTCAGCCTGACCACCGACACCGGCGACTACAGCGAGGTTGGCTTCGCCCATGCGCTGATCGCGGTCGGCACCCGGCCGCACCGGCCGCGCGACGTGCCGTTCGACAAGACACGGATCTTCGACAGCGACGAGATGCTGGAGCTCGATCGGCTACCGCGCACGCTGACGGTGATCGGCGCCGGCGTCATCGGCGTCGAATATGCGACAATCTTTTCGGCACTCGACGTTCCGGTGACACTGGTCGAGCCGCGCAACACGATGTTGGATTTCGTCGACCGCGAGATCGTCGACGACTTCATCCATCAGATGCGCGACCGCGGCATGACCATCCGATTGGGCAGTGCCGTCAAGGAGATCGCCTCGAAACCCGACTATGCTGAGGTGACGCTGGCCGACGGCCGCACCATACGTTCCGAGATCGTGCTTTATGCCGCGGGACGCACCGGCAATGTCGGCAATTTAGGGCTCGACGCCGTCGGCATCGAGGCTGATTCGCGAGGCCGCATCAAGGTCGATCCGCAGACCTTCCAGACCAGCGCGCCCAACATCTATGCCGCCGGCGATGTCATCGGCTTTCCGAGCCTGGCATCGACCTCGATGGAGCAGGGCAGGGTGGCCGCCTGCCATGCCTTCGGCGTGCCCTTGCCGCCCCCGCCCGAAACCTTTCCCTACGGCATCTACGCCGTGCCGGAAATCTCCACCGTCGGGCAATCCGAGGAGCAGGTGCGCGAGAGTGGTGCCGCCTACGAGGTCGGCGTGGCGCGGTTCCGCGAGACATCGCGCGGCCACATAATGGGCGTCAACACCGGTTTCCTGAAGCTTCTGTTCTCGATCGAAACACGCCGTCTGCTCGGCGCCCATATTGTCGGCGAGGGCGCGACCGAACTCATCCACATCGGCCAGGCGGTCATCAATCTCGGCGGCACCGTCGACTTCTTCGTCAACAACACCTTCAACTATCCGACGCTGGCCGAAGCCTACAAGATCGCCGGGCTGGACGCCTGGAACCGCATGGGGCGAGGGTAGCTTCGGGGCTCATCGATCCGACGCTGCAACGGCGACCGCAGGATCCGCCAGCCATTGCCTGACGATGTCGGCGTCCGGATCGCCAATTTCATGGCCGGAGGCGACGGTGTGGGCCTCGACCTTGGCGCCATGCGAGTTCAGTAGAGCGGCCAGCACCGGCGCGAATGGCACGTAGGTCAGGTCGGCGGCGCCGGCGATGATCAGCGCCCGCGCCTTCGACAGGTCGGCCGGCGGCACCTCGTCGAGCACCGGCATCGGACGCAGCAATGCAGCGCGCTCGATGAAGCCCGGATGCAGCAGCATGACGCTTGAGACCAAATTGGCGCCGTTCGAATAGCCGAGAAAGGTCGCGTGGCGGAGATCGAGGCTGTGGCGCTTCGCGACGCCGGCGACGAAGGCCGCGAATGCCTCCGCCTCCGCGCGGATGCTTGCCTGCTCGAATCGCGTCGGGGTGATTCGCGTGAACCAACGGAACCCGTCCTCCTGAGGGATGCGGCCACGGACCGCAACCAGCGCCGCATGCGGCGCGATTTGCCGACCAAGCGGCAGCAAGGACGTCTCGTCGACACCCGATCCATGCAACAGGAACAGCCAGTCACCCAGTAAGTTGGCGGGTCGATGGAGCCGGTAGAAAAAGCCTGAATTCTCCTGCAGAATACCGTCTTCGAGGCTCTCCTCGGCCATGGTCACATCCTCTTGATTTCGCGTTACTTTCGTTAATTTGCCGGCTTCAAAACAAAATATTTTCAAGCTCCGCGAAAGTTGATTGAACCGGGCGCATTTCAGTCCGTTTCTTTGCCGATATAATCCCCGCGGGGGGATCGAAGCAGTGTGCGCCGGGTGGTCGCCCGAGGGATCGCATGCCGGACATAAAACAACCAGCTTTAAGGCCTTTTATCGATGACCATGCCAGTTTCGCCGGAACGCGATACGCGTATTGACGTGTTCCGGGCTCTCGCCCTCCTGTCCATATTCATCGACCACGTGCCGGGCACCGTTTTCGAAACCCTGACCTATAAGAATTTCGGGTTTTCGGATGCGGCCGAGGCCTTCGTGCTGATCTCCGGCATGTCCGTCGCTCTTGCCTACGGCACCAAATTCCAACCAGGAAACCGGCTGGTCGCAACGCTGAAGATGTGGCGCCGCGCCGGCGTGCTCTATGTCACCCACATCGTCACGACGATGGTGGTCATGGCTATCTTCTGCGCAGCGGCGGTGTTTGCGAAACGGCCGGACCTTCTGACCCTGATCAACATCGAGCCGCTCGTCAGGAACCCGCCGCAAGTCCTCGTCGGCATCGTCACGCTCGGCCATCAGCTCGGTTACAACAACATACTGCCGGTCTATGCGGCCCTGCTGTTGATGGCGCCGGCCTTCCTGCTGTTCATCAGCTACAGGCCGCTGGCGGCGCTTGCCGTATCCGCAGCCCTTTGGCTGATTGCCGGTATCTACCAGATCGCGCCGCCGAACTACCCGGAGCCCGGTTTCTGGTTCCTCAATCCGCTGTCATGGCAATTGCTGTTCAATATCGGCATGGCCAGCGTGTTGCATGTGCGGCGCGGCGGCACCGTCCCTGTCAATCGCTGGCTGGTCGGCGCGGCCGCCGCCTATGTGCTGACGGCGCTCGTCTGGGTGCACAGCCCGCTGTGGGGGCATGTGTCATGGCTTGACCTGCCGGTGGTGCTGACCGGTTTCGACAAGACGTTCCTGTCGTTGCCGCGGCTGCTGCACATCCTGGCGATGAGCTATCTGGTCGTCGCCTTGCCCTTCGTCTCGAACCTGTTCCGCACCGGCCGCGACAATCCGCTCGCCATATTGGGCAAACGCTCGCTGCCGGTTTTCATTGCCGGCACGGTGATTGCCATGGCGGCGCAGGTGATGAAGCTGATCAACCCGGGCGGCATTGCCTATGACAGTCTGCTGCTCGCCGCCGGCATCGCCATGCAGTTCGCGCTCGCCTTCTATCTGGAGTGGCTGTCCGCCATCGGCTGGTCCGGCAAGGGCAAGCCGGTCCGCAACGAGGCGCCGCCTGTCCGTCCATCCTTTGGCATCGGTCCCATGGCGGCCAATAGGTAAGATTTGGAGCCGATCTGCCCCAGTCAGCCTGTACTTGGCGGCGGTCCGGACGATGCCCTGACGACAAGTTCGACGTCGAGCGTTTCTCGCCGCACGGTGCCGTCGAAGTCGAGGATTCTTCGCGCTGCCCGGCGGCCGATCTCGGCGATCGGCTGGGCGATGGTGGTGAGCGGAGGCTCGCAAGTTGCGGCTTCAGGCACGCCGTCGAAGCCGACGACGGAAACATCGCGGGGAACCGCGATGCCCCGTGCGTTGAGCCATTCCAATGCCACCATCGCGATCCGGTCCGACATCGCCAGGATGGCGGTCGGCGGTTCCGCCGAGGCGAAGATGGTTTCGACACCGGCCCTTGTGCTCGCCTTATCGTTTTCCGTCTCGTAGACCGGCACCTTGGCGGTGTCGACACCAAACCGGGAAAGCTCTTCGAAATAGCCGAGGAGGCGGTCACGGGTTCCGGTATAGACCGCGGTCCGGACCTGCTCGGGCGAGACAAGACCGGTGCTGTCGTCGGCGAAGGCCAGCGACAGCACGGCGAAGCGGCGATGTCCAAGTTCCGCCAGATGGCGCGCCGCGAGCCGGCCGCCGGCAACATTGTCGATACTGATCGCCGAGACCGTCTCGTCCTGCGAGCCGAGCTCGAGCGCGACGAAGGGGAGCTTTCGTTCGCGCGTCAGCTCAACGAGACGCGGACCGCCCTCGATGCAGAAAAGGATGAAGCCATCCACGAGGGCGCTCTGGATATTCCAGGCAAGTTTTTCCTCGTTGCCAGCCGACACGAGGGCTATCCCCGCGCCGGTGGCGTCGCAGGCTTCCGAGATGCCGGCCATCATCACGCGGGCAAACGGGTCGTCGAAGAAATAGGACAGCGGCTCGGTTGTGGCGACGCCGATTGCATTGACCTTGCCGGCGCGCAGCAGCCGGCCCTTGGGATCCGGGCCGGCGTAGCCCAGCGCCTCGGCCGCCGCCTTGACCCGCTCGCGGACTTCCTCGCGCACGATTTCGGGACGGCTGAAGGCATTGGAGGCAGTGCCGTGCGATACGCCCGCGGCTTTGGCGATGTCTGCCAGCCGGATGGGCCTCCTGCTGCCCTCGGTGGGTGATGTCATTTGTTCGTCTCCAGGACTCCTGTCCGACAGTAGTGCCGATTACCTAACATCTTCCTTGGATCGATTCAAATTTTTGCTTGACATTTATGCTGTGACGCATATTCTTGAATCGATCCAAGAGCGGTTTTGCCCGCACATTGGATCGATACAAGAGGAGAGTGCCATGCACCCCGTCAATTATCTGTTCGAGGACATTTACCGGAACGACTGGAGCATCCGCTCGAGCGCGGAGGCCCGCAAGGGGCGCGACAGGACCGGTCCGTGGATTCGCGACCTGCGTTTCCTCGTAGGACGCAAGCGGAGCTGATCGGCGGCCTATTTTTTGTGCCCGCTGATTGGATCGATTCAAAAAGGAGATTAAGCCATGCACCCGATCAAGCATCTGTTCGAAGACATCTATCGCAATTATTGGGGCATATCGCCGGCCACCGAACGGCCGGAGCGGCGGCGTGTGGTCAAAACGGCCAAACGCGACGGCCAAGTCCGGCCCGAACGTCGCCAAGACTGACAGAACCGGCGAACCTGGCTGCCGCGTCAAGGGCGCGGCCGCACCAGCGCCGAGGCGGCCATCATCAGCCAGCCGCCGATGAGCAACGTGCCGCCGATCGGCGCCGACATCGGGAACAGCCGCGAGCCAAGGAAGTCGCGGGCCAAAAGATCTCCCGAGAACAGCAGAAGCCCGACGAGAAGGATGAGGCTTCCGGTTCGCAGGATGCTATTGCCACCGAGCAGCCCGACGGCAAGGAAGACCGGCGCATGCAAGAGCAGGAAGGATGCGGCCGTACCGACCAAAGCGCCGCCGAGATGCGCCGCCGCCGCCGAAAGCGCCACGCCAGCCGCGCCGCATAGGCCGCCGGCAAAAACCAGAATGCGGCCGCCTGCCGCGTGTTCATCCGTGCTCATGTCCACGCCTCCGTGATTCCTGGCGACCGCCTGAGATAGTGCTGCGAACCGTGTCAGGATTTGCCGGCTTCCGCCAGCATGTCGCGCTCGCGGCGCGACTGGACCAGCCAGTTATAGGCCGCTCCGCCCGCCATCAGAATGGATGTGCCGAGAAACACCGAGCGCATACCGAAATGGCCGCCGGCAAAGCCGCCGAGCAACGGTCCGGCGACCTGCCCGACATATTGTGCCGAGATCGACAAGCCCAGCACATTGCCGCCGACCCCGTCGGGCACATTGTGGCGGATGACGCTGGTGATGCAGGGCAAAAGACCGCCAAGCGCTAGGCCCATCAGGAAACGCAGGCCGACGAGTTGCCAGCCCTGGGTAACGAAGGCCTGCGGGATCAGCAGCAGCGCCGAGACGGCGAGTGCGGCAACGATGACGTTCCAGTGGCCGATACGGTCGGCGAGATTGCCGAGCCGCGACGCCGACAGGATGGCGCCGAGCGCTGCCGCTGACATGACGATGCCGGAGACCAGCGTGACCTGGCACTGATCTTCGATGAGCTGCTGGACATAGACGGTGATGATCGGCTCGATCGACATGGTGGCGAAACTCAACAGCATGCCGGTCGCCAGCATGGCGACGACGGGGCGCTTGTCGGGAATCTGCGACCAGCTGTCCTTCACTTTTTCTTCTGACGCGGCCTTGGCGGCAACCGGGCGAGGCGCCTCCTTGATCAGCAAGGTGGTTGCCAGAAAAGCCAGGAAAATGACGCCGCCGGCGAGCAGGAATGTGGCGCGTATGCCAATCAGCGGCGGCAGCGCGCCGCCGAGCAGCGGACCGACCAGGGCACCGGCGGTGATACCGGCCGACAGAACGCCCAGCGCCCAGCCGGAGCGATCCTTCGGCGTCTGCATGGCAACCAGGATGGTCGAACCCGAAGAATAGCCGCCGGCAAAGCCGATCAGCAGGCGCAAGAGCACCAATTGCCAGACAGTCTGCACCATGCCGGTCAGCGACATGCACAGCGCCATGCCGAAACTGGCGCGCACCAGCATCAGTTTGCGGCCGTAACGGTCGCCTAGCCGCCCCCACAGGGGCGCGACCAGCGCGGCGGCAAGGAAGGTGGCGCCGTAGGCGACGCCCGACCACTGCGCGATCGCCGCATGGCCCTCTGCGCCCAGCTGCTCGACGTAAAGCGGCAGGAAGGGCAACAGCAGCGTCATCGCTACAAGCGTGCTGAACGAGCCGGCAAAACACACGGCGAGATTGCGGCGCCAGTGGACGTTGTGCGTGGCGCGGTTGGCGTCTTGCGGCATGTCTGTCCTGTCCGGCCAGCTTGCATGGAACTTGCTGTGGATACCAATTTGGGATACCAAGCTGGTATCTGTCATGAACGCAAGCCCCGTCGCTGTCAATGCGGGCCTCTCAAACATGATCGACAAAGGCCGGCGTGATCGGCCAACGCCGGCCAGTGACCCGATTGCCGGAACGAATGACCTGAACGGAACGCCAATGTCGCAGATGCAGAACGTCGAAAAGCAGCTTCGCGAGATGATCCTCGGGCTCGAGATTGGTCCCGGCGAGCGGCTGACGGAGCGCTGGGTCGAAAGCCGCTTCGGCGCCTCGCGCACGCCGGTCAGGGCTGCGTTGCTGCGGCTCGAGACCGAAGGCCTGATCTGCCGCGATGGCCGCGGCTGGACGGTCTCGCCAATCAATCTTGCCGAGCTGGAGCAGATCGCCGTCTATCGCGAGGCGGTCGAGGTCGCGGCAGTCAGGCTGACTTGCACCTTGCAGGACAGAAGTGCCGTCGAAATCATCGAGGCGATGCTCGATTCTTGCGACGACAAGACGCCGCGCGAGGAATGGCATCGCGTCGGCAGGGATTTTCATATCGAGCTGGCACGCCTGTCAGGCAACGAGTTCCTGTTCAGAGCGGTTCGCGATGCGATGACGCGCCTGTCGCGCGCCCGCTGGCTCGAGGTTCGCGACGAGGCAGCGCTCGGCCGCGCCTGGGCCGAACACCATGCCATTCTGTCGGCGGTGCGGGCCGGCGATGCCGATACCGCCGCCCGCCTGCTTTCGGCCCATATCATCGGCAGCCGCGACCGGCTGGTGACCTCGCTGCGCAACGACCGGCGCGGCCTGCGCGCCCGTGGATTTGCCGTCGTCGCTTGAGTGAGGATCGGCTGCCATTGATCACGAAAAGAGCAGATGAGCGAAGAATGCTACTTTCGGTCTCGCTTCGCAAATGCCGATGGCGTAAGAGCGGCGATGGAAAACAACCGATTTGACACACCCGTGACCGTCAAGGGCGCGGCGGGAAGCAATCAGCTCTTGCGTACGGCCCGCGAGGCTTCCGACTACCTCCTCAACAATTGGCCCGGCAAGCGCAGCCCCAAGCACCGCGAAGCGTTGCAAGCCTGTCATGATGCGCTGGCCGGCGACAAGCCGGCCATGAACGCAAGACGGGCCTTCATTGCCGCCGCTCGTGAAGTGAACGTCTTCGTCAGCGACAAGGCGCCTGCCTGAGGCATAGCGGGATTTGACCGAGGCCCGGCCCGCCTGGCAGCCCGGATATCATCACTCTGCCGTTTCGGTTTTGGTTTGGGACTCGCTCTCGCCCTCGGGCTTCGATCGCTCCTTGGCTGCGACCTTGGCAGCCTGCTTTTCCGCCTTCTTGGCAGCCTTCTGCCGGTCGCGTTCCTTGCGTTCCTGACCGTAGTTCGGTGCTCGTGCCATATCGTTTCCTTTCGTTGTGCTTGGCCTTTGCCTAGGAGCATTGGACCGCAAACACAACACCGCAAGGCACGATCGGGCTCCATATCTCGGCGCAGTCCGGAGAGCCCGGCTTTTCAGGCGCCGTCGCGGTCGAGAACGAGATCGGCCGGCCCGAACCGGTCCTTTGCCGTGAATTGCTGGTGCCAGTAGGGATAGAGCACGGGCGGCCTGCTGACCACATCGAGCCGTGTGCGCTCCTCATCGGCAAGCACAAGGCTTGCAGCGGCGATATTGTCTTTGAAATGGGCTTCGGTTCGTCCGCCGATCACCAGCGAACTGACAGCGGGCCGGCCGAGCAGCCAGGCAAGCGCCACCTGCGCCGCCGACACGCCGTGATTATTGCCGATATCGATCAGCGTGTCGACGATCCGCCACAGCCGGTCCTCGTCGCGGATCGGCGGTTCCGACCAGCCGCTGAGCTGGCGGGCGGTCGGCTGGTCACGGTGGTATTTGCCGGACAGCAACCCGCCGGCAAGCGGGCTCCAGACCAGCACGCCGAGCCCCTGGTCGACCGAGATCGGCAACAATTCATACTCGGCCTCGCGCGCTTCCAACGTGTAATGGATCTGCTGGGTGACGAAGCGCGGCTGGTGATGACGGTCGCTGATCCCCAGCCCCTTCATCACTTGCCAGCCGGAATAATTGGAGCAGCCGACATAACGGACCTTGCCCTGCGCGACCAGCGTGTCGAGCGCGGCGATGGTTTCCTCAAGCGGTGTCAGGCCATCCCACTCGTGCAGGAAATAGATGTCGATGACATCCGTCCTGAGCCGCTTCAGGCTCCTCTCGCATTCGCGGATCAGATGGTAGCGCGACAGGCCTTCATCATTGGGGCCTTTGCCGATCCGCATGCGCGCCTTGGAGGCGATCAGCACGTCGCCCTTGCGCTTGCCGCCGAGCGCCTCGCCGATGATCTCTTCCGACACGCCGTTCGAATAGACGTTGGCGGTGTCGATGACATTGACGCCGGCATCGATGCAAAGGTCGATCATCCGGCGCGCCTCGTCGAGGTCGGTCTTGCCGACCGCCGAAAACGCGCCGCCGCCGCCGAACGTCATGGTGCCCATGGTCAGCGTTGAAACCTTCAGCCCGGAACGGCCGAGAGTGCGGTATTCCATGTCGTATCCTCACAATTTATCGGGAAAGGGCGTTGCAGACGACAGCCCTCAATGAACCAGCTATTTGTAGGATAATTCGTTCCGCTTGTCGCCCGTTCCGCAGGGCAAGCTCGATCACATCTTGCGGATTGAAACGCACAGCCAGCTCAGTAGTGGCTGCAATAAAACCGTCATTGCCGGCCTATACTAACATCGGTCCAGCGCTTCGATTTCCGGCCGCCGGGCCGGGCGGCAGAGCGCCTGACAGCGGCCGGCAAGGCCTGTAAGCGGAGCAGCGTAAATGACCGAGATAAAACAGAATTCCCCGGCCAGGGACTGGCTGGAAGCGGAACTCGCCGACACGCTGGATGAAGACTATGAACTGGAAATCTCGGAGCCGGCGCTGTCGATGGAGATCGCCAAGATCTACAAGAATGCACATCCGCCATCGATCGACCGCCTGCAGTATTTTCGCGATCTCATCACGCTGCAATCCGAGTTGATCAAGCTGCAGTCCTGGGTCGCCTATCACAAGAAGAAGCTCGTCGTGGTTTTCGAGGGCCGCGACTCGGCGGGCAAGGGTGGTGTTATCAAGCGCATCACCCAGAGGCTTAATCCGCGCATCTGCCGCGTCGCAGCACTTCCGGCGCCGACCGAGCGCGAGAAGTCGCAATGGTATTTCCAGCGCTACGTTCCGCATCTGCCGGCCGGCGGCGAGATCGTGCTGTTCGACCGCTCCTGGTACAACCGCTCCGGCGTCGAGCGGGTAATGGGCTTTGCCCAGCCGGATCAGGTCGAGGAGTTCTTCCGCGACGTTCCGGATTTCGAACGCATGCTGGTCCGCTCAGGCATTACGCTTGTCAAATACTGGTTTTCGATCACCGACGAGGAGCAGCAGATGCGCTTTTTGATGCGCATCCATGACCCGATGAAGCAATGGAAACTGTCGCCGATGGACCTCCAGTCGCGCGTGCGCTGGGAGCAGTACACCAAGGCCAAGGAAGAAACGTTCGCCCGCACCAATATCCCGGAAGCCCCGTGGTTCATCGTCGAGGGCAACGACAAGAAACGGGCACGGCTGAACTGCATCGACCATCTCCTCAAGCAGATGCCCTATGAGGAGGTGCCGCACGAGGAGATCACACTGCCGGAGCGCGTCTTCAATCCCGAATACGAGCGCCAGGTACTGCCGCGCGAACTGTATGTGCCGGAGAAGTACTGACTAAAGCGGCGAGGAGGGCGCCGCTCCATGGCGGCACCCTGCAACAAGCTAGGTGCGCTCGATGATGACATGCGTGGCCTTCGGTGTCGCGACCTGCTCGCTGCAGCGATAGCCGAGCTTGGGCATGTCGATGCCGGCAAAAAGGCTCTCGCCGGCGCCTAGCAGGACCGGTGAGATCGCCAGATGCATTTCGTCGATGAGCTTTTCCTTGAGATATTGCCGGATCGTAGAAACGCCGCCGCCCAGCCGTACATCCTTACCGTCAGCCACTGCCTTCGCCTTCTCCAGCGCTGAGTGGATGCCGTCGGTCACGAAATAGAAGGTCGTGCCGCCCTCCATGACAATAGGATCACGCGCATGGTGCGTGAGCACGAAGACCGGCACGTGGTAGGGTGGGTTGTCACCCCACCAGCCTTTCCAGCTGTCATCCGGCCATTCGCCGCGGATCGGCCCAAACATGTTGCGGCCGAGGATCCATGCGCCGACATTTTCGAAGCTGCGTGCCGCGAACGCCTCGTCGGTGTCCGTGGTCCCGCCATCCTTGCCGAGGACCATCTTGCGGAAGGTGCGGGTGCCGAACATCCATTCGTGCAGGGCTTCTCCGCCAACACCCAGCGGGTTCTTCAGGTCTTGGTCGGGACCGGCGCCGAAGCCGTCGATCGACAGGGTGAAGGCGCTGACGCGAAGTTTGGACATGAGAGCCTCCTCGATAGCCAATTGTGAGATGCAAGCAGTTATTGGGGTAGCTTAACTGATTGCATTTTGCAAGCGGTATTTTGAATCGCCGGCGGGGCAATCGCTTCCAAATCATGTTGGAATAACCAATCTCAATGTCGGCGCCGCCCGTCATCCGCCTGCCGGCAGCTTCTCCCTGTATAGTGACGGGGAGAAGGGGCTGGCCGCAACGTCGATGTTTTTGCAACGCTGGAGATTGGTGAAATCTTTTACGAACGCGTCTTTCTCCCTGCCACTTTACAGGGAGAAATGCCCGGCAGGGCAACGAGGGGCAGCGTAAACTTGAAGCGATGTCCTGCGGCGTTCCATGTCGCGCTTTGGACGAACGAACACTACTCGATGTAGACGCTACAAAGGCGCATCACCCCTTGAGCATCGCCGCCACTTCCGGCGCGAAGTAGGTCAGGATGCCGTCGCAGCCGGCGCGCTTGAAGGCGAGCAGCGATTCCAGCATCGCCTTTTCGCCGTCGATCCAGCCATTGGCGGCGGCGGCCTTGATCATCGAATATTCGCCCGAGACCTGATAGGCAAAGGTCGGCATCTGCAACTCGACTTTCAGCCGGCGGATGATGTCGAGATAGGGCAGGCCGGGCTTGACCATCAGCATGTCGGCGCCCTCGGCCAGATCCTGCTCGGCCTCGCGCACCGCTTCGTCGGAATTGGCGTGATCGATATAATAGGTCTTCTTGTCGCCCTTGAGCAGGCCGGCGGTGCCGACCGCCTCACGGTAGGGGCCGTAAAAAGCGGATGCGAACTTGGTCGCATAGGACATGATCGCCACATCCTGAAATCCATTGGCGTCGAGCGCATCGCGGATGGCACCGATCCTGCCGTCCATCATGTCCGAGGGGGCAATGATGTCGGCCCCCGCCGCCGCCTGGATGACGGCCGCCGCCGTCACTTGCTCCACCGTTTCATCATTGACGATAATACCCTCGCGCAAGATGCCGTCATGGCCATGCGAGGTGAACGGGTCAAGCGCCGCGTCGGTGATGATGCCGATCTCCGGCACCGCCCGCTTGATGGCGCGGGTGGCGCGGTTGATGATGTTTTCCGGATCGAGGATGTGCGAACCGGTCTGATCGCGCAGGCCGAGCTCCACATTGGGGAAAGTGGCGATCGCCGGAATGCCAAGCTTGGCCGCGCGCTCAGCCTCCTTGACGGCGAGGTCGAGCGACAGGCGGAACACGCCGGGCATGGCGGCGATCGGTTCGCGCACTTGTCTGCCGTCGACGACGAAGATCGGCCAAATCAGATCGTCGACCGAGAGCCGGTTCTCCTGGACAAGGCGGCGCGACCAATCGGCCTTGCGCATGCGCCGCAGACGCCGGCTGCCGGTGATCTCGTCGACGCTGCGCGCGCCGGCAGGCTTTGCAGGGGTGAATTTGTTCATCGCAAAAACTCCGGATCGGGCGGCTTTTACCACGAGCCTCCGCTGCTGACCAATGCGACACGATTGTGCCAGGGTCCTGTCGGGCGCTATTCTGGTTGGCCATTGCCCGACAGGATCTGCGCAGCACCCCGCATGGCGACGCGGAATGCCTCGTCGAAGCTGACGCCGCGCACTTGCCAATTGTAGCTCTTGCCATTCAAGGCAAGCCGCCAGTCGGCTATCCAGCCCAGTTCCTTGTCGCTCCAGACGATACTGCCGGCGAGCGCCTGGTCGGCTCCGGCCTTCCTGGCAAGCTGGTCCAGCGTCGTGATATCGGCATGGCGCAGGGCCTGGTCGTCAAGCTTCGAGGCCGACAGCAGTGACGCTTCGGGAAACACAATCGGCATGACCAGCGGACCGGTGGCATTAACGAAGGATTCGCGCATCGCCGCCCCGCGCTCATCGTCGGCGGTCAGCACGAACTGCCTTGTGCCTTGCTCCGCCGCCAGGAAAATTGCCAGGCGTGGCCGCTCGCCAAGCCATGGTTTGCTGCCAAGCGCGGCAAGCACCGGATCGATAACGTCAGGCCTGTACAGACAAGTGAGATCATGCGGCCGGTCATGGGTGCCTTGTTCGTCATGGATTGGAATGCCTTCGAGACGGTCGCGATAGCGGAATTCGGCAACGAAGCTGCCGGCCTTGTCGCGCAGCGCCGCCATCTCAGTTCTCTTCGGCAGCCGCTGATCGCCGGACACACGAACCAGCACCGCATCGAGGCAGGCCTTGAAGCCGATCTGCCTGTTGACCTCGCCCTGGCCGGTGACGATGGTCTGCGATTGATAGAGCTCGTCGACGGTTTCGGCCGATACGGGAGGAGTGTTCGCAGCGATCAGGCCGACCACCATAACAGCAAGGCGCGGCAACCAAGGCATGGTTCAACCTTCCGGTTCAAAGCGCCAGCATTAGCACTGGGTGACGCCGACGACCATGCAGCGGATTGGCCGCCGCCATTGACGCGGCCATGCGCCACGCTTTAGCACTTCACTCCCGGCGGGCGCGGGGAGGGATTCTCTGGCGATGGATTTTGGCGGAGGCGACGAGATTCGCTTCGAAAGATTGGGCAGGGCTGGCGTCGTCACGCTGACGCGGCCGCAGGCGCTCAATGCCGTAACCCACCGCATGGTCAAGGCGCTGGACAAGGCGCTGCGCAGTTGGGAGCGCGACGACGGCGTCGACGTTGTCGTCGTCAAGGCCGAGGGCAGGGCATTTTCGGCGGGCGGCGACATCCTCCACATCTACGAAGCCGGCCGCGCAGGAAGGCCTCCGGTCGATTTCTTCGCCGATGAATACCGGCTGAACGCCCGCATCGCCCGCTTCAAGAAACCCTATGTCGCGGTGATCGACGGCATCGTCATGGGCGGCGGCGTAGGTATCTCCTTCCATGGTTCGCAGCGAGTGCTGACCGAGAACGCCCAGTTTGCCATGCCCGAGGTCGGCATCGGCTTTTTCCCGGATGTCGGCGCCAGCCATTTGTTGCCGGATCTCGGCGGCAGCTTCGGCATGTATCTGGCGCTGACCGGCAACCGCATCCGCTATGGCGATGCTTTGTGGTCGGGCCTCGCCACCCATACGATCAAGGCGGAGGACCAGGCCGGCTTCCTCGACCGTCTGGCGGAAAGCGGCGACCCGGAATCGGTGCTGCGCGGCTGCTTCGTCCCGGCCAGGCGCGAGACCGACAGGCCGACGCTGGAAGCCATCGCCCGGCATTTCGCGCAGCCGTCGCTGGCCGATATCGTCGCCAGTCTGGAGCGGGCAGCCGCTGCCGACGAGTTCGCGGCGAAGACGCTGGCCACCATCCGCACACGTTCACCGACCAGCCTGCATGTTGCATGGCGCCAGATTAGCGCCGGGCAGACGTTGTCGATGGACGAGTGCATGAAAATGGAGTTCCGTATCCTCAACCGCATGCTTGCCGGGCACGACTTCTATGAAGGTATCCGCGCCGCCATCATCGATAAAGGCTCGACGCCGCAATGGCGGCCGGCAGGTATCGATGACGTCAGCGCCGCCAACGTCGATGCCTATTTCGCACCGCTCGGCGAACGGGAACTGAAGCTGTGAGCGAGGTCGCCTCGAGACGCGTGGTGCTGCAGCCCTCGACGATCGAGGTCATCTTCGCCTGGTTCCAGCGCGTCATCGCCGGCTACTGTCTGCTGTTCGGCATCTTGTACTGGATCCGGCTGATCGGCTTTTACCCCGGCCCGTTGTGGCGCTTCGACCTGATGCCGGTACACTGGCAGGTGGCGGCGGTGGTGCTGGCGGTGTTTTTTCCGTTCGCTGCCGCCGGCCTGTGGATGCTGGCGTCCTGGGGGCCGGTGATCTGGTTCATCTGCGCGGTGACCGAGTGCGTCATGTATGCTGGCTTCCCCGAGTTGTTCGGCCACCGGCCGCTGATCGTCGCCTCGCACCTTGCGGTGGCGCTGCTCTACATAGTGTTCCGCGTGGTGATCTGGATCCAGAAGCGGCAACCCCGGCGATAGCAATTCCGGCCAGGATCGTTGGCTAAATCTTTAGGTTAATTATCCTTGCTCGGGTGACCGTCCGTTAAGCCTCTTTCGAAACCCCTTACCGGTAAGCTCTTGTTAGCCTTGGCGTTTAAGTCGAATTTTATGAGTATTCGATAGTGTCGCGATCAAGGTGAAGAACAAAAAATCACCGGGCGACAAACGAGAGGCAAAGACAATGATCAATTCGCGTCCGGCGGCGAAGACCGCCAACGTATCCGATGACCGCCGCGAGGCGATCCGTTCGCTGTACATGGAATCGCTGCAGCTGGTCGAGCGGCTGCATCGCCGTCTGCTTGATGTGATCAAGGACGAATTCGACCGCAACGGTCGCTCCGACATCAACGCCATCCAGGCGCTGCTCCTGTTCAACATCGGCAATTCGGAGCTGACCGCCGGCGAACTGCGCTCGCGCGGCTATTATCTCGGCTCGAATGTCTCCTACAATCTGAAGAAGCTGGTCGATCTCGGCTTCATCAACCACCAGCGCTCGCGCATCGACCGCCGTTCGGTGCGGGTTTCGCTGACGCCGAAGGGCAATGAGGTGGCGGAAGTCGTCGCCGGCCTCTACGAGCGCCATGTCGGTTCGATCGAGCAGGTTGGCGGCATCAACACGGAAGAGTTCAAGCAGATGAACCGCGCCCTGCAGCGCCTGGATCGGTTCTGGAACGATACCATCGCCTACCGGATGTAATCGCATCCGCCGCATCTAGATCTGAAGCTGGACTACGGAAGTGCTGCCGCGGAGTGGACCAAAGGCCGGTGCCGAAAAGCACCGGTCTTGCCGTTTCGTCAGGCCGGCCGATCCAAATTCGAGCAACAGCCACGTTGCCGCCATATTCCAATGGAACCGAAGATGCGGGTGATGCTGGGGCCAAAGCCGTGCATTTGTCCTGTGCTCAAGTCACTTCCCATGTGGTTTTACACCGAAGTGATGCGGGCCATGGTTGGCTAATTGTTAAGAAGCCAACTCTAGAGTGCGGGCGAGACCGCCCGGTGGGTTGAATTGTAGCAAGAATGTCTGGAACGTCCATGAGAACCAGCCGCCGTTTCTTCCTTTCAGGAGCCTCCGCGCTCGCAGCCGCAATGGTCGCCGGCCGCGCCAGTGCGCAGGATGTGATCGGGGATATCCTGAAATCCTCGGCGCGCGGCAATTGGGACGACCAATTCGATGCGCGTGCCAGCGAAGGCGGCAAGGTTGCCTCGACGCTGCCGATCTTCAGCCTGCAGACGGTGTCCTTCACCGAGCAGGCGATCATGCAGTATCAGAATATCGTCGCGCAAGGCGGCTGGGAACAGGTTCCAGACACCAAGAAGCTGCAGCTTGGCGTCGAGGATCCCGATGTGGTGCCGCTGCGCAGGCGCTTGATGATATCGGGCGATCTGGCGCAGAGCGCCGGGCTCTCGGAAGCGTTCGATTCGTACGTCGACTCGGCGCTCAAGCGCTTCCAGTTGCGTCACGGCTTGCCGGCCGACGGAACCACGGGCAAATATACTTTCGCGGCAATGAACGTGTCGGCGCCGGTTCGGCTTGGTCAGCTCCAGACCAATCTGCAACGGCTGCGTGAGCGGGCCGGCACGCTTGGCAACCGCTATGTTCTGGTCGACATCCCGGCGGCGCAGATCGAGGCTGTCGAGAACGACCGCGTTGTGCTGCGCCACACCGCAATCGTCGGCAAGATCGATCGCCAGACGCCGATCGTCAATTCCAAGATCAACGAAATCATCGTCAATCCGTACTGGAACGCGCCGGTCTCGATCGTGCGCAAGGATATCATTCCGCTGATGCGGAAGGACCCCGACTATCTCAAGGATAGCCATATCCGCCTGTTTGCGCCGGACGGCAGCGAGGTCGACCCAATGACGGTCGACTGGTCGACCGATGATGCCGCCAAATACCGCTTCCGCCAGGATCCCGGTTCCGGCAACGCGATGGCCTCAGTCAAGATCAATTTTCCCAGCCCGGACGGCGTCTACATGCACGACACGCCGCAGCAGAGCCTGTTCGGCAAGCTGATGCGCTTCGATTCCTCTGGCTGCGTGCGGGTTCAGAACGTGCGCGACCTCGTCACCTGGATTCTGCGCGACACACCGGGCTGGGATCGCCAGCATTTCGAGGCGGCGATCAAGACCGGGGAGAACACGCCGGTGCAGGTCACCAATCCGGTGCCGGTTTATTTTCTCTACGTCTCGGCCTGGTCGACAGGGCCGGGCGTGGTCCAGTTCCGTGACGACATTTACGGCCTCGACGGGGCCAACGAGCTGCAGATCACATCCGCGCTCTAAGCAGCTGAGTTCATTTGCAAAAAGGCCGCCGGAAGGGCGGCCTTTTTCGTTGCCGGGGTCTTTCGCGGCAAGCTTTGCTGGACTGATTGCCGGCAAAGAACGCGTGGCGCTGTAGTCGGAAATCGCATCATGCATGTCGCAATGTTCATTCTGGTCGTGCTCATCTTCGTCGCCGTTTCGGGCGCGCTGGTCCGGCTGGTGCGGGTGCCGCTGCCGGTACTGCAGATCGCCATCGGCGCGGCACTGGCTTGGCCGGTGCGCGGAATGCATGTCGAGATCGATCCCGAGCTGTTCCTGCTGGTGTTCATCCCGCCGCTGCTGTTCAGCGACGCCTATGGTGCGCCCAAGCGCGAACTGATCGCGCTGCGCGGGCCGATCCTCGACCTCGCCATCGGGCTGGTCTTCTTCACCATTGTCGGCTTCGGCTACGCTTTGCACTGGCTTGTCCCGAGCATCCCGCTCGTCGTCGCTTTCGCACTTGCTGCGGTGCTGTCCCCGACGGATGCGGTGGCCGTCTCCTCGATAGTCGACAAGAGCCTGGTCCCGGCCCGGCTGATGCACATCCTGGAGGGCGAGGCGCTGCTCAACGATGCGTCGGGCCTCGTGATGTTCCGCTTTGCGGTGGCAGCTGCCTTGACCGGCAGCTTCTCCTTCGTCGCGGCATCCGTGACTTTCCTCTATGCCGTC
This sequence comes from Mesorhizobium sp. M0898, assembly GCF_040319695.1. Lineage (NCBI taxonomy): Bacteria > Pseudomonadati > Pseudomonadota > Alphaproteobacteria > Hyphomicrobiales > Phyllobacteriaceae > Mesorhizobium > Mesorhizobium sp. M0898. The sequence goes on from NZ_JAMYOE010000013.1 coordinate 38,537, forward strand.
GCTGCCGGCATCCTGGCCGGCGTGGCTGCCTTGTTCGTCGCCGCCAAGGTGCTGCAATTGCTGAACCGTATCGGCGGCGTGCCGTCCGAGGCGCAGGTGCTGGTCATGGTCCTGCTGCCGTTCATCGCCTATCTCGGCGCCGAGAATGTCGGCGCCTCGGGCATTCTGGCGGCGGTCACGGCCGGAGTGCTCACCGGCGGTTCCGGGATTTTCCGCTTTCTCGGCGTCTCGGCGCGCATACAGACCGTATCGCTGTGGACGACGCTATCCTTCGTCTTCAACGGCGCGCTGTTCATCCTGCTCGGGTTGCAGCTTCCCGAAATCATCGGCAACGTGCCGCCTGAGCTCGGCAGCCGCTATCCGGTCATCCAGCCAATCGCCACGGTGGTCGCGCTGACACTATGCCTGATCGGGCTGCGCTTCCTGTGGATCTGGGTCGGCGACATCGCGACGCGCGTCTCGGCGCGATTACGCGAGCAGAAGGCCGAGCCGTTCGGGCTGCGCGTCCGGATCGCCGGCTCTGTTGCCGGCGTGCGCGGCGCCATCACGCTGGCCGGCATCCTGTCGCTGCCGCTCACCATGCCGAATGGTTCGCCCTTTCCGGCGCGCGACGTGGTGATCTTCCTCGCCGCAGGCGTCATCATCTGCTCATTGCTCATAGCCAGCCTTGCCTTGCCCAAGGTGGCACGGGGGCTGGTCGAGCCGGGCGAGGATCCTGGCGCTGCCGAGGAGCGTCTTGCGCGCGTGGGCGCGGCCAACGCCGCCATCGCCCGCATCGAGAGCATGGCCGGCGCGACCGACGGCGATGAAGGGGAAATACCCGGCGCCCGGCTTGCCGCCGCCGACAGCATCGTCGCCGGCTACCGTCGCCGCATCGCTGCCTCCGACGAGGCCGACGAGGCGCGCGCCGAGGCCCGCGAGGCCGGACGGCTGGAGCTCGAATTGAGGCTGGCGGGCATTGAGGCCGAACGCGCAGCGGTTCGCGCAATGTTTCGCAGCGGCCAGATTAACGACCATACGATGCAGGCGCTGTTCACCGAGATCACGCTCACCGAGGCCCTGCTGAAGGGCCGGCAGGCAAGGAAATAGAGGCTGCCAGTCTCTCTGGCGCAATCCGGCCAGCAAATTTCGCGCTGCAAACGTGGCGGGCCGAAAGCAACTGTGTTAATGGCGCGACAGACCCCGAACCTTGAGGATTTCAGCCCATGGCAACAGCAGCGGCAGTGTCGAACAAATTCGAATCCTTTTTCGAAACCACGCTTGCCGATGCCGACCCCGAGATTTTCGGCGCAATCCGCAACGAACTCGGCCGCCAGCGCCACGAGATCGAGCTGATTGCCTCGGAAAATATCGTCTCGCGTGCCGTGCTCGAGGCACAGGGGTCGATCATGACCAACAAATATGCCGAGGGCTATCCGGGCAAGCGCTACTATGGCGGCTGCCAATTCGTCGATGTCGCCGAGGAACTGGCCATCGAACGCGCGAAAAAGCTGTTCGGCTGCAACTTCGCCAACGTCCAGCCGAATTCCGGTAGCCAGATGAACCAGGCGGTGTTCCTGGCGTTGCTGCAGCCCGGCGACACCTTCATGGGCCTCGACCTCAATTCCGGCGGACACCTGACACATGGCTCGCCGGTCAATATGAGCGGCAAATGGTTCAAGGTCGTCTCCTATGGCGTACGCCGGGACGATCATCTGCTCGACATGGATGCGATCGAGAAGACCGCCCATGAGACCAGGCCGAAATTGATCCTGGCCGGCGGCACAGCCTATTCACGTGTCTGGGACTGGAAGCGTTTTCGCGAGATCGCCGATTCGATCGGTGCCTATCTGATGGTCGACATGGCCCACATCGCCGGCCTGGTCGCCGGCGGCATGCATCCGTCGCCGCTGCCGCATGCCCATGTGGTCACCACCACGACGCACAAATCGCTGCGCGGGCCGCGCGGTGGCATGATCCTTTGCAACGACGAGGATATTGCCAAGAAGATGAATTCGGCCGTCTTCCCCGGCCTGCAGGGTGGACCGCTGATGCATGTGATCGCCGCCAAGGCGGTGGCTCTGGGCGAGGCGCTGAAGCCGAGCTTCAAGATCTATGCGGAGAGCGTCGTCGCCAATGCCAAGGCGCTGGCCTCCAGTCTGCAGGAAACCGGTCTCGACATCGTCTCCGGCGGCACCGACAACCATCTGATGTTGGTCGACCTGCGTCCCAAGAACGCCACCGGCAAGCGCGCCGAGGCTGCCCTTGGCCGCGCCAACATCACCTGCAACAAGAACGGCATCCCCTTCGATCCGGAAAAGCCTTTCGTGACATCGGGCGTTCGGCTCGGCACGCCGGCCGGCACCACGCGCGGCTTCGGTCAGGCCGAGTTCCGGGAGATCGGCAAGCTGATCGCCGAAGTGCTGGATGGACTGAAGGTCGCCAATTCCGACGATGGCAATGCGGCCGTCGAGGCAACCGTGAAGGCAAAGGTGGCGGCATTGACGGATCGTTTTCCGCTTTACCCGTATCTTGGTTGACGCAGGGCGTCGTTCCCCCAACTGTGACGGCGCCGATCAACTGGGCACGGCTGCATCTCGGAGACGCTTGATGATGATGCGAATTTTCCGTTTCGCCAGTGTTGGCGCTGCCTTGCTCACCTTAGCCACCTCGCTACTCGGCGCGGCCTTTGCGCAGACCGAGCCGACCCCGGCAGCACCCAAGACAGAGACCTTCGGCAGTTGGTCCACCACGGTGGACGAGGTCAACACCGGCGAGGATGTGCGCAAGACCTGCGCCGCCTCGACGGTCTTTTTCGACGCTAACGGCACCAGTGGCACCCTCACGCTGGCCATCTCGAATGGCGACGTACTGCCACCCGAGGGCTATCCGAGCCTCATCATCGCCGTGAGAAACAGTGACTTGCCCAAGGGGGACAACATCCCGGCGGTGTTCCGCGATGTCAACGACAAGATCAAGGCTGGTTTTCATATTATCGCCGACGGACAGTGGATGATGGACAACAAACCCGAGACCACGGTTGCCATACTGCGTGCCATGCGCCGTACCAGCGCCCTCGATGTCAGCTTCGCCGACAAGCCGGTCGCGACGATATCGATGGACGGCTTCACCAAGGCCTATCGCTATCTCGGCACGTCCTGCGGCTTCCCGACCGGCGACGTCGCGCCCTGATTGGCGGACCGCTGTCAACTGATTGCCGCTCTCGCAATTTTCCTCGCGCCTCGCTATCTCTGAGGCGCGATCGGTCATCGGCCATACTTTGCCATCGTGGCAAAAACCTCTAAGCCGTTCGCACTACGAGAATCGCGAACCGAAGGCTCTCCATGCGCTGTCCCTACTGTCAGTCCGAAGATACGCAGGTGAAGGATTCGCGCCCTGCCGAAGACGGCGCAGCGATCCGCAGGCGGCGCGTCTGCCCGGATTGCGGCGGCCGCTTCACCACTTTCGAGCGCGTCCAATTGCGCGATCTCGTCGTGGTGAAGAAGTCTGGACGCAAGGTGCCGTTCGACCGCGACAAGTTGCTGCGCTCTGTCGAGATCGCGGTACGCAAGCGCAATGTCGACCCGGAACGTATCGACCGGGCGGTGACCGGCATCGTGCGCCAGCTCGAAAGCTCGGGCGAGACCGAGGTGGCCTCGGGGGAAGTCGGCCGGCTGGTCATGGAGGCGCTTAAGTCGCTCGATGATGTCGCCTATGTGCGCTTTGCCTCCGTCTACCGCAATTTCCGCGAGGCCAAGGATTTCCACGACGTGTTGGGCGAACTCAAAGGCGACGAGCCCAAAACCGACGAGCCCAGGGGCGAAGAGCTGAAGAGCGAAGAGGACGCCAGCTGAGCATGGCAGGGTCCGGACGCCGCACGGCTGAACAAGAGGTCCTCGATCGCCGCTATATGGCGGCAGCCCTCAGGCTGTCGCGCAAGAATGCCGGGCGGACCTCGACCAACCCTTCCGTCGGCACGCTGATCGTGCGCGATGACGGCGACGGGCCGATGATCGTCGGCAGCGGCGTCACCGCCGTCGGCGGCCGGCCGCATGCCGAGACCGAGGCTTTGGCAGAGGCCGGCGAACTGGCGCGCGGCGCCACCGCCTATGTAACGCTGGAGCCCTGCGCCCATCACGGCCGCACGCCGCCTTGCGCCAATGCGCTGGTCAGTGCCGGCGTGGCGCGTGTGGTCGGCGCTGCCAGCGATCCTGACCCGCGTGTTTCCGGCAAGGGCTATGCAATCTTGCGTGCCGCCGGCGTCGAAGTGGTGGAAAAAGTGTTGGCGGCCGAGGCTGCGGAGCAGATGGCCGGCTATTTAATTCGATCTCTGAAAAAACGCCCGGAAGTGATCCTGAAACTTGCGCTTTCGAGCGACAACAAGATCGGCGTGAAAGGCGAGGGACAGCTCTCCATCACCGGCGATATCGCCCGGCGCGAAGTCTATCTGATGCGCGCCGAAGCCGATGGCATTTTGATCGGCATCGGCACCGCACTGGAGGACGATCCGGCGCTGACGGTTCGGCTTCCGGGACTGGAGAGCCGTTCGCCGGCGCGCATCGTACTCGACCGTCAGATCAGGCTACCCGAGACTTCGAAACTGGTCGCCGGCGTCGACCGTGTGCCGCTCTATGTCGCTGCCTGCGCCGAGGCCGATCCGCACCGGCGCGCCGCGCTCGAACGTGCCGGCGTTCGCTTCATCGGTACGGAGACCTATGAAGGCGATATCGCGCTGCCGGAACTGTTCGAGGATCTGGCGGCGCTCGGCATGGCAAGCGTCCTGGTCGAGGGCGGCGCGAGGGTGGCCAAGGCGTTCCTCGACGAACAACTGGTCGATCGTATCGTGCTGTTTCAGGGGCCGGACGCGATCGGCGGGGGCGGCATTGTATCGCCGATCGATGCCAACAATATCCCGCCGGGATTTCGCAAATTGCGCAACATGCGTTTCGGCGAAGATACATATGCGGAATGGATAAGAGACATCTAGGACCGACCTGATGTTCACGGGGCCAAACTAATGTTCACTGGAATCGTCACCGATGTCGGCACCGTCGCTGCCGTGAAGCCGCTCAGGGAAGGCGTCGGTTTGCGTATCGACACCGCTTACGATCCGCAGACCATTGCCATCGGTGCCTCGATTTCCTGTGGCGGCGTCTGCCTGACGGTGACGGGATTGCCGGAAGACGGCGCCAACGCACGCTGGTTCGAGGTCGAGGCCTGGGAAGAAGCACTCAGGCTGACGACCGCGATGGGCTGGAAATCCGGCACGCGCATCAACCTGGAGCGGGCGCTGAAGATCGGCGACGAGCTTGGCGGCCATATCGTGTCGGGCCATGTAGACGGCATGGCCGAGATCGTGGGGCGCAAGGAGGAAGGCGACGCCGTTCGCTTCACCCTGGATGCACCGCGAGAGCTGGCCAAATTCATCGCGCCCAAGGGCTCCGTCGCACTCGACGGCACTTCGCTGACCGTCAACAACGTCGAAGGCAGCCGCTTCGACGTGCTGTTGATCCACCACTCACTGACGGTCACCACCTGGGGCGAACGCCAGGTCGGCGATCGCGTCAATCTCGAGATCGACACCATGGCCCGCTATGCGGCGCGACTGGTGGAGGCGGCTAAAGAGGGGCTTTGAGGCGCTCGTCCATAAAGCCCATTCCCTGATGCGACCGCCGCCGAGTTGGCCTTGAAAGTTCCTTCGGCAATCTTCCGCTTGCGATCAAACCGGCTTCGGCCTAAGTCACCGGCGATCCCCGGAGACATCTATGGCAGGCACATCCCAACACGGCAAAGCGTTCATCCGTCCGAAGAAGAAGGCCCACCTTCTTGTCATCGAGGCGCGCTTTCACGACGACCTTGCCGACGCGTTGCTCGAAGGCGCGACAAAGGCCCTCGAGGAAGCGGGCGCGACATACGATGTCGTCACCGTTCCGGGCTCGCTCGAAATCCCGGCGGTGATTACCTTCGCGCTCGACGGTGCCTCCGAAGGCGGGACGAACTATGACGGCTTCGTCGCCCTCGGCACGGTGGTCCGCGGCGACACCTATCATTTCGATATCGTCGCCAATGAATCCAGCCGTGCCCTGATGGACCTGTCCGTGCAGGATGCGGTCTGCATCGGCAACGGCATCCTGACCACCGAAAATGACGAACAGGCCTGGACACGGGCCAGGCGTTCGGAAGGCGACAAGGGCGGCTTTGCCGCGCGTGCGGCGCTGACCATGATCGCTCTAAAGGAACAGCTGGGAGAGCGAACGTGAGCGAACCCGCTTCGCCCGGCCAGCCTGCGGTTCGCCATGCCAACAAGCGCGGTGCTGCCCGTCTGGCCGCCGTGCAGGCGCTCTACCAGATGGACGTCGCCGGCAGCGGTGTGTTTGAGATCACCGCCGAGTACGAGGCGTTCAGGCTCGGCAAGGAAGTCGATGGCGCGCTCTATCGCGAAGCCGATGCGCAATGGTTTCGCGCCATTCTTGCCGGCGTTGTCGAGCACCAGAAGACCATCGATCCAGTCATCCGACAGGCGCTGACCGAGGACTGGCCTCTGTCGAGGCTCGATTCCACATTGCGCGCCATATTGCGCGCCGGCGTCTATGAGCTGATGCAGCGCGAGGACGTGCCGGTGGCGGTCATCGTCTCCGAATATGTCGACATCGCCAAGGCATTTTACGAGGAAGACGAGCCGAAACTGGTCAATGCGGTGCTTGATCGCGTGTCGCGCCGGGTGCGTGGCGAGGGCCGCGGCAAGGACGCCTCATGACTGCTATCGTCGCCGTTGGGGCGGGCAAGGAAGCGCGTCGCACCGCCTTCATCCTCGCAGCCTCGCAGGCGATCATCGGCTCGGCCGCACCCATCGCCATTTCCATGGGCGGATTGGCCGGGCAGTACCTGCTCGATGCTGACAAGTCGCTGGCAACCGCGCCGATCACCGGTTTCAATGTCGGCGTGGCGCTCGGTTCCCTGCCGGCCGCGGCGATCATCCGCCGGCTCGGCCAGCGCGACGGCTTCATGACCGGCACAGCGGTCACGGCGCTTGGCGGGCTGGTCGCCACGCTGGCGCTGTTTCATGCCAGCTTCTGGCTATTCGCTTTCGGCTTGGCCGTGATCGGCATCGGGGGCGCTTTCGTCCAGCAGTTCCGCTTTGCCGCCGCCGACAATGCGCCGCCTGAATTCAAGGCGCGCGCCATCTCCTTCGTGCTGGCCGGCGGCATCGTCACCGCCATCCTTGGACCGCAGATCGTCATCTTCACCGGCGATCTGTTCTCGCCGGTGAAGTTTGCCGGCTCGTTTGCGTCCATCCTGGTGCTGGCGGCGGTCGGCGCCGCCATTCTCTCTTTGTTGCGTATCCCGGCCAACGCAACCGAGAAGGTGGAAATTTCCGACAGCGACGCCCGGCCGCTCTCGGAAATCGTCATCAGGCCACGCTTCGTCGCGGCGTTGTTTTGCGCCGTCGGCAGCTACGCGCTGATGAGCTTCGTCATGACGGGCGCGCCGCTGGCCATGGTCGGCTGCGGCCTTTCGACCGACGACGCCACGCTCGGCATTTCCTGGCATGTGATGGCGATGTTCGCGCCGAGCTTCTTCACGGGGTCGCTGATCTATCGCTTCGGCGCTGAGCGGATCCTGGCCATCGGCCTGGTGCTGCTGATTGGCTGCGCCATAGTGGCGCTGTCAGGGTTGGCACTGTGGCAGTTCTGGACGGCGCTGATCCTGCTCGGCCTTGGCTGGAACTTCAGCTTCATCGGTGCCACCGCCATGGTGGCCGACAGCTACCAGTCATCCGAAAAAGGCAAGGTCCAGGGGTTTCACGATTTCGTCCTGTTCGGCTCCGTCGCCTTCGCCTCGCTGATGTCGGGGGCGGTCTACAATGCCTGGGGCTGGGAGATGTTGAACTGGATGATTTTCCCGGTCGTCGTGCTGTGCTTCGTGGCACTGGGCGTGTTGAAGATGACGGGCTTGCGCGCGGCCAGCTGACGTCACGCTGTCGGGACGAGGCAACGGCGGAGTCACTCGCATCCGAACAAAATTATTGCGCCCATCCCCTTTCTTATGAAACCGTGTACCCCGACGGGGCATCGAAGCCATGCTCATATGCGGCAGCCGTATTCCGGTTCACAGCAAGGGATTTGTGAGATGTTTTCAATCAAGGTTCTGGCCGGCGCTGTACTGGCGCTCGGAGTTGCGTTGGCCTCGGCGAGTGCCCAGGTGGTGGTGTCGTCGAAGATCGACACCGAGGGCGGCGTGCTCGGCAATATCATCCAACTGGTGCTGAACGCCAACAATATCCAGACCACCGACCGCATCCAACTCGGCGGCACACCTGTGGTGCGCAAGGCGATTACAGCCGGCGAGATAGACGTCTATCCGGAATACACCGGCAACGCCGCCTTCTTCTTCGAGAAGGCCGATGATCCGGTGTGGAAAGACGCCGCCAAGGCCTACGAGACTGCCAAGAAGCTCGACTACGACGCCAACAAGATCGTCTGGCTGTCACCGTCACCGGCGAACAATACCTGGGCGATCGCCCTGCGCAAGGAGGTCGCCGATACCAATAAGCTCGTCACCCTTTCCGACTTCGGCAAATATGTCTCGGGCGGCGGCAAGGTGGTGCTGGCGGCCTCCGCCGAGTTCGTCAATTCGGCGGCCGCGCTGCCCGCTTTCCAGAAGACCTATGGCTTCACGCTGAAGCCGGACCAGTTGATCACGCTGTCGGGCGGCGACACGGCGGCGACAATTGCCGCCGCAGCCAACCAGACCAACGGCGCCAACGCCGCCATGGTCTATGGCACCGACGGCGGCATCGCGCCCTCCGGCCTCGTCGTGCTTGAGGACGACAAGGGTGTGCAGCCGGTCTACCAGCCGGCGCCGATCATCCGCGAGGCGGTGCTGAAGGAGCATCCGGAGATCGAGACGCTGCTGAAGCCGGTGTTCGCCAAGCTCGATCTCGTCACGTTGCAGGAGTTGAATGGTCGCGTGCAGGTTGGCGGCGAGCCGGTCAAGGGCGTCGCCGAGGACTTTTTGAAAAAGAACGGCTTCCTGAAGTAAGGCGATTCCGGCGCTCCGCTTTCGAGGTGCGCCGGATCGGCCGATGGGGGAGGGCGTGCGCATCCGGTTCGACAAGCTCGGCGTGGTCATCGCGGCGATATCGGCCTATGCGGCTTTTGCGGCGCCATTCGCCACCTTCCGCGCCAATCGCATCGTACCCGGCGAGGCGCGCTCGATCCTCGAATCTTTGCCTGCGACGGTCGGTCCGCTGTTGATGGCGATTGTCGTCGCAGCGGCGCTCATTGCGCTGCTGAAAACGCCGCTTGCTCTGCGCCTCGCCGCCAGTGTGGTTGCGCTTGCAGCGCTGGCGCTGCTGATCGGCGTCGCCGGCAGTTTCCTGACACCCGCCGGCAACACCTTCGCCCGTATCTCGCCGGCTTCGGGCTTTTGGCTGCTCATCTTCGCCTTCACGCTTCTGCTCGCCGACGTGCTTACGCGGCTGAACCTGTCGCCGCAGGCACGGATCGGCGTGCTTGTTGTCGCCGCCGCGGCGATCGGGCTGCTGCTCGTCTCGGGAAGCTGGAACAGCCTGTCGATCCTCAAGGAATATTTCAATCGCGCCGATAGTTTTTGGGCGGAAGGCTCCAAGCACGTGACGCTGGCGCTGGGTTCGCTGGCGGCAGCGGTGATTATCGGCCTGCCGCTCGGCATCCTCTGCCATCGCGTCGAGAAATTGCGGGCCGGCGTGCTCAACGTGCTGAACATCATCCAGACCATTCCTTCGATCGCGCTGTTCGGCCTCTTGATTGCACCGCTCGGCTGGGTCGCTTCGCATGTTCCGGGTGCTGCCGCGCTCGGCATTCGCGGCATCGGTACAGCGCCGGCTTTCGTCGCTTTGTTCCTCTATTCACTGCTGCCGGTAGTGGCCAACACCGTGGTCGGCCTTGCCGGTGTGCCGCGTGCCGCCAACGACGCAGCGCGCGGCATGGGCATGACCGACCGCCAGCGGCTGTTCGGCGTCGAGTTTCCGCTGGCCTTCCCGGTGATCCTCACCGGCATCCGCATCGTGCTGGTGCAGAATATCGGCCTCGCCACGATTGCCGCGTTGATCGGCGGCGGCGGCTTTGGCGTGTTCGTATTCCAAGGGGTCGGCCAGACGGCGATGGACCTGGTGCTGCTCGGTGCTGTTCCGACGGTGGTGCTGGCCTTCGCCGCTGCCATCATCCTCGATGCAGTGATCGAAATGAGCGCCAGCAAGCGCAGGGTTGAAACGGCATGATCGAGATCGAAGGCGTCACCAAGCGCTTCGGCGAGACGACAGTCGTCGACGACGTGTCGATAGTAATCGAGCCGCGCAGCATCGCCGTCATCGTCGGCACCTCCGGCTCCGGCAAGACGACGCTGCTTCGCATGATAAACCGGCTGGTCGAGCCGACATCGGGCGTGATCAAGCTCGACGGCGTCGACAACCGCTCGGTCCCGGATTATGAGCTGCGCCGCAGCATCGGCTATGCCATCCAGGGCCACGGGCTGTTTCCGCATCGCACGGTGGCGCAGAACATCGCCACTGTGCCGGTATTGCTCGGCTGGGACGCCAACCGCATCAAGGCCCGCGTCGACGAGCTGATGACGCTATACCAGCTCGACCCGCAAGCCTACGGGCCACGCTATCCGCATGAGCTTTCCGGCGGTCAGCAGCAGCGCGTCGGCGTCGCCCGGGCGCTTGCCGCGGAACCCAACGTGCTGTTGATGGATGAGCCCTTCGGCGCGCTCGATCCGATCATCCGCAACAAGGCGCAGGAGGATCTGCTGGCGATCCAGAAACGCTTCGGCACCACCATCATCCTCGTCACCCATGACATGGAAGAGGCCGTTCACATGGGCGACAAGATCGCGGTGATGGATGGCGGCAAAGTAGTGCAATATGCCGCGCCGGCCGAGATACTGGCGAAACCGGCCAGCGCGTTTGTCGAGACCCTGGTTGGCGCCAGTGAAAAACCGTTCCGGCTGTTGTCGCTTGGCCGGGTGCGCGACGCGGTGGAAAAAGGCACGGCCGAAGGCGAGGCGATCCCCGGTGACGCCAGCCAACGCGACGCGCTCGCCGAACTCCTGTGGTCGGGCCGCCCGGCACTTCCGGTGAAAGATGCCGACGGCAAGCCGCTTGGCCGCGTCACTGTGGACGGGCTGGTTAAGCGCGCGGCGAGGCCTGCATGAAAGCCTGGTTTCCCTTGCTGCTCAGGCTTGCCCTGGTGGTGATGCTTATTGCCTTCGTCACCAATCCCGGCTGGTTCGAACCGCTGCTGAAGCCGCTGACAGAGAACAACGCGCCGGTAATCTACAATCAGGGCAGCCTTTTGACGTTGACGCTGCTGCATCTGCGGACCGTGCTGATCGCGACCGTTGCCGCGACGGTCGTTGCGGTCGCGCTCGCCATTCTGGTCACCAGGCCAGCCGGCGCCGAATTCCTGCCGCTGTCGCGCAGCCTGGTCAATATCGGCCAGACCTTTCCGCCGGTGGCGGTGCTGGCGCTTGCCGTGCCGGCCGTCGGCTTCGGCGAAAAGCCGACGCTGATTGCGCTGTTTCTCTACGGACTGCTGCCGATCTTCGAGAATGCGCTGACCGGCCTGACGACGCTGCCGGCCAACGTAGTCGAGACGGCGCGTGGCGCCGGCATGACCGGCTGGCAAAGACTGGTCAAGGTCGAGCTGCCGCTCAGCGCGCCGATCATTCTCGGTGGTATCCGGCTGTCGGTGGTGATCAGCCTCGCCACCGCGACCATCGGCTCGACGGTAGCGGCGAGGACACTGGGCGAGGTGATCATCGCCGGCCTGCTGTCGAACAACCTCGCCTTCATCCTGCAGGGTGGCCTGATCGTCGCCGCCCTTGCCGTGCTGATCTATGACGGGCTGTCGGCGGTCGAGCGCTATACCGCCCGGCGCATGGGACGCGAGCCCGAGTAGCGTCTCGGGGCGAAGTTCGCTCTTTTTTCAGTGGCCGGTCGACCGCGTCGGATGATCGAGCGTCAGTTCCAGCGTTGTGCTCGTCTCGCCGGTGATCCAGCGGCGGCGGATGATGGCGAAGTCGTGCTGTGTGTCGGCTCTAACCACAGAGACCAAGTCGCCCACCGCGCAATCACTGTCGAGATCGAGGGCTTCGACAGTCTCGGCAATGTCTTGCTTGCCGGCATAATGTCTCGCAATGGCTGTGAGCACGATGATCACTGGCCCACCCGTTGCGCGATCTTCGGGACTCGGCGATTGATGAGTGCGATGCCCCGATCTTTCAGCAGGAGTTCTTGCCATGACCGCGCGTTTCTCCAAGATCGTCATGTGTTTGTGTCTGGCGGCTTTCGCCTTCCTCGTCGCCTTCGGCAACATCACCGATTACGGCTCAAACTTCGCCTTTGTCCAGCATGTGCTGAGCATGGACACGACCTTTCCCGGCAATGCACTGATGTACCGCTCGATCATCAACCCGTCGCTGTGGACGGCTGGCTACTGGCTGATCATCATTGGCGAGGCTCTGACCTGCCTGCTTTACCTAATCGCCGCCTGGCAACTCTGGCAGGCACGCAACGCCAGCGGACAGGCTTTCAACGATGCCAAGAAGTTCGCCATCATTGCCGCCACAATGGGCTTCCTCGTTTGGTATTTCGGCTTCATGGTCGTTGGCGGCGAGTGGTTCGCCATGTGGCAGTCTTCGACTTGGAATGGTCAGGAGGCGGCGTTCAAATTTTACATCACCATGCTGCTGGTGCTGGTCTTCGTCGTCCAGCCGGACGGGGACCCGCGTAAAGCCTGACCACTGTTCGCCGATTTCAACCGATCTAACCGGATGGCAGTGTCGACAGGCGCTGCCGTCCAGCCTTTTGGGCGAAACCCGGGATCTTTTGGGCGAAAGCCGGACAGGAACGGAACAATATCTTGACGTTCCGAGCCCTGTTTCGCATAAGCCGCTGCGAAGGGACGGATTCCGGTTGCGGAAAATTCGTCCCCTGTCTCAACGGCCCGGGGAGGGGTTCTTTTGGGCCACCAATCGAGGAAAATTCGGCAATGACCATAATTTCAGCTGTCATCGCCTGCGGTCTGCTTTCAGTCCTTTACGCCATCTGGGCGACACGTTCGGTCCTCGCGGCCGATCAGGGCAATGCACGCATGCAGGAAATTTCCGCGGCCATCCGCGAAGGCGCGCAGGCTTATCTGGCGCGCCAGTACACCACCATCGCCATCGTCGGCGTCGTGGTCCTGCTGCTTGCCTGGTGGCTGCTTTCGATCACCGCCGCCATCGGCTTCCTGATCGGCGCCGTTCTATCGGGTGCCGCTGGCTTCATCGGCATGCACGTCTCGGTGCGCGCTAATGTGCGTACCGCGCAGGCGGCTTCCAACAGCCTCGCTGCCGGCCTCGAGATCGCCTTCAAGTCGGGCGCCATCACTGGCATGCTGGTTGCTGGCCTGGCGCTGCTCGGCGTCTCGATCTACTACCTGATCCTGACCCAGTTCATGGGTCTGCAGCCAAACGATCGCGTCGTCATCGACTCGCTTGTTTCGCTCGGCTTCGGCGCCTCGCTGATCTCGATCTTCGCCCGTCTCGGCGGCGGCATCTTCACCAAGGGCGCCGACGTCGGCGGCGATCTTGTCGGCAAGGTTGAAGCCGGCATTCCCGAAGACGATCCACGCAATCCGGCCACCATTGCCGACAATGTCGGCGACAATGTCGGCGATTGCGCCGGCATGGCCGCCGACCTGTTCGAGACCTATGCGGTGACCGTGGTCGCCACCATGGTCCTCGCCGCCATCTTCTTCGGTGGCACCGACGTTCTCGGCGCGGCCATGCTCTATCCGCTGGCCATCTGCGGCGCCTGCATTCTCACCTCGATCGTCGGCACTTTCTTCGTCAAGCTCGGTTCCAGCGGCTCGATCATGGGCGCGCTCTACAAGGGCCTGATCGTCACCGGCCTGCTGTCAATTGTCGGCCTTGCCGTGGCCACCTCGGCATGCATCGGCTGGGGTGAGATCGGCACCGTCGCCGGCATGACCATCACCGGCACGAACCTGTTCATCTGCGGCCTTGTCGGCCTTGCGGTGACCGGCCTCATCGTGGTGATCACCGAATATTATACCGGCACCAACAAGCGTCCGGTGAACTCCATCGCCCAGGCCTCGGTCACCGGTCACGGCACCAATGTCATCCAGGGCCTCGCGGTCTCGCTGGAAGCGACGGCGTTGCCGGCGATCGTCATCGTCGGCGGCATCATCTCGACATACCAGCTCGCCGGCCTCTACGGCACGGCGATCGCGGTGACGACGATGCTTGGCCTCGCCGGCATGATCGTCGCGCTCGATGCCTTCGGCCCGGTCACTGACAATGCCGGCGGCATTGCCGAAATGGCCGGCCTACCCAAGGAAGTGCGCCAGTCAACCGACGCGCTCGACGCTGTCGGCAACACCACCAAGGCGGTAACCAAGGGCTACGCCATCGGTTCGGCCGGCCTCGGCGCGCTGGTGCTGTTCGCGGCCTACTCTAACGACCTGAAGTTCTTTGCCGCCAATGGCGACAAATACCCCTACTTCCAGGGCATGGGCGACGTCTCCTTCGACCTCTCCAATCCTTACGTCGTCGCCGGCCTGATCTTCGGTGGCCTGATCCCGTATCTGTTCGGCGGCATCGCCATGACCGCCGTCGGCCGCGCCGCGGGTGCTATCGTCCAGGAGGTGCGCAAGCAGTTCCGGGAGGATCCGGGCATCATGGCAGGCACCTCGAAGCCGAACTATGCGCGCGCCGTCGACCTTCTGACCAAGGCAGCGATCCGGGAGATGATCGTTCCGTCATTGCTGCCGGTGCTGGCGCCGCTGGTGGTCTATTTCGGCGTCCTCCTGATCTCCGGTTCGAAGGCATCCGCCTTTGCCGCGCTTGGCGCCTCGCTGCTCGGCGTCATCGTCAACGGCCTGTTCGTCGCCATCTCGATGACCTCCGGCGGCGGCGCCTGGGACAACGCCAAGAAGTCGTTCGAAGATGGTTTCGTCGACAAGGACGGCCTCAAGCACATCAAGGGCTCCGAAGCGCACAAGGCTTCGGTGACCGGCGACACGGTCGGCGATCCCTACAAGGATACTGCCGGCCCAGCGGTCAACCCGGCGATCAAGATCACCAACATCGTCGCGCTGCTGTTGCTGGCCGTTCTCGCGCACGGCTAAGCTCGGTCGCTATGGCCTTAAAACAAAACCCGCGGGATCGCTCCCGCGGGCTCTTCATTGCCTGAGATATCCCGCTTACAGGGAAGCGAAAGGAACGGAAGGAAGCCGACACCCTCGGGTGGATCAGCTGCCGCCGAGCGTGCTGCCGCCGCTGGCGCCGGGAATACCAGGCGCCAGCTTGCTGGCGCCACTGATGATCTGGCTGAGGAAGTTCTGGTCCTTGCCGCCGGTCGGCGTGGTGCGCGAGATGAAGTCGAACACCTTGCCGTCCTTCAAGCCGTAATTGGCGATCTGGGTGACGCGCCCGTCATCGCCAAAATAGACCGCCAGCACATGCTGGTCGACCAGCCGCGGCTTGTCGAAGGCGACATAGCGCTTGCGCGTCTGCGAAATGTAATAAAAGGCCTCGTTATCGAAGGTCGCCTTCGTCGAGGGAGTGCCGAGCGCCAGCAGCACCTGTTCGCGGCTTGAGCCGACCGGCACCAGGTCGATCGCCTGCTGGTCTATGACGTAGCCTTGCGTCAGCGTCTCGCTCGGATTGAGATCGCCGATCATCTTGGACGAATTGCAGGCGGAAAGTGCCGCAGCGATCACCAGCAGCGAAACCGCACCGCCGGGCTTGGGCAGGAAAGTCGACTTGAATTTCAGCGCGCGCAACTACAACTCCATAAGCTGGCCGCAACTTGCGCTGGGCCGCAAAACCGGTAAACCAGCTTGCTTGCCGATGCAACAAGGCCACTTCAACAAACGGTCCCGGGAGACCACCCTCAAATGTTCCAGCGCCTCTTTGGCCGCGAACGACATGCCAACCGCGCCATCACCGAGGCGCTCTACGCACAAATCGTGGCGGCGGCGCGGCAAACGGTGTTTTATTCCGCCTGGAACGTACCGGACACGCCGCTCGGCCGCTTCGAGATGCTGTCGTTGCACATGTTCCTGTTTCAGCACCGGTTGCGCGGCGAGGGCGGTGCTGCGGCAGAGGTTGCGCAGGTGCTGATCGACGAGTTCTTCATGGATGTCGAACATTCGTTGCGTGAATTGGGCATTGGCGACGTCGGCGTGCCGAAGCGAATGCGGAAACTGGCGAAAATGTTCTATGGCCGTACCGCCGCCTATGATGATGCGCTGCAAAGAAATGACCATGATGCACTCGCCGTCGCCCTTGCCCGCAATGTCAGGCCGGATGCCGGCGCCTGGCCGCAAGCGTCGCAACTGGCACTCTATGCCGCCGATGCATCAAGGCAACTCGCGGAACAGCCGACCGAATCGATCGTTTCCGGAACGGTGTCATTTCCCGTGGCCAACGCTTGAGCGACGGCAGGCCGATGAAGGTGGCGAAGTGGAGGCGAAGATGAAACACCCTGATACCCACAGCCCAGTGTCATTCCTGGCAAATGTCGCCCGGCTGCCGCAAAAGGGGCTGCCGGTGGTGATCGATGCCGACGCTGGGCAGCGCGCCCTGCTGGCCGTCGAGCACGAGCTGCTTTCGGTCGAGAATTATCGCGCCGAACTCCTGGTCGAGCCCTGGAAACGCAACGGGGTGAAAGTCAGCGGCCATGTCGAGGCCGATATAACGCAGGCCTGCATCGTCACCCTCGACCCGGTCGAGGCGCATATCGACGAGCCGGTCGAAGCGCTGTTCCTGCCGGAGCAATCCAAGCTCGGGCGGCAAGGTTTCGACGGCGGCGGTGAGATTCTGCTCGACGCCGAAGGCCCCGACAGCCCGGAAACCTTTTCCGGCGATGCGATCGACGTCGGGGCGCTTGCCGAGCAGTTCTTTGGCTTGGCGATCGATCCATATCCGCGCAAGCCGGGTGTATCGCTGGAGGCCGCCGGCGATGCCGAGCCTGTGGAGAATGAATTCCAGCAAAAGCTCAGATCACTGTTGGGAAAATCCTGATGGCTGACCCAATTTGAGAAAAGTTGGTTGTGCGGCAGCCCAAAACCGTTATTTTCGCCGAACCTTCGCGAGCCCCGCACCTTGGCAAGCCCGCTGGCCAATCAACCGTGAGATGAACACCGCGTGATCAGGATTTCCATCGATGCCATGGGCGGCGATCACGGGCCAAGCGTGGTCATCCCGGCGCTCATGACTGTCGCCACCCGCCGTCCGGATATACGCTTCGTCATTTATGGGCGCGAAGAAGTGGTACGGCCCGAACTCGCCAAATTCCCCAAGCTGGCGGAAGTGAGTGAGTTCGTGCACTGCGAGATCGCAGTGCGGATGGACGACAAGCCGAGCCAGGCGCTGCGCCATGGCCGCTGGAAGTCATCGATGTGGAAGGCCGTCGAGGCGGTCAAGGCAGGCACTGCCGACGCCTGCATCTCGGCCGGCAATACCGGCGCGCTGATGGCAATGTCCAGATTCTGCCTTCGCACCATGGCGACCATCGATCGCCCGGCAATCGCGGCGCTCTGGCCGACATTGCGCGGCGAGAGCGTGGTGCTGGACGTCGGCGCCACCATTGGCGCGGATGCGCATCAACTGGTTGATTTTGCCATTCTGGGCACCGGCATGGCGCGCTCGGTTTTCGGCATCGAACGGCCGAGCGTCGGGCTGCTCAATGTCGGCGTCGAGGAGATCAAGGGTCAGGAAGAGGTCAAGGAGGCGGGTCGTATGTTGCGCGAGGCCAACATGGCCTCGATGAACTACCATGGCTTTGTCGAGGGTGACGACATCGGCAAGGGCAGTGTCGACGTCGTCGTTACCGAGGGATTTGCCGGCAACATCGCGCTGAAGACGGCGGAAGGCACCGTTAGGCAGATCGCCGGCTATCTGCGCGCGGCGATGAACCGGACGCTGATGGCCAGGATCGGCTATATCTTCGCCAAGACCGCCTTCGATCGCCTGCGCGAGAAGATGGATGTCGGCCGCTCCAATGGCGGCGTCTTCCTCGGATTGAACGGCATCGTGGTGAAGAGCCATGGCGGGGCTGATTCGGATGGCTTCGCGGCGGCGATCGAGCTTGGCTACGACATGGTGCGCAACAATCTGCTTGACCGCATCGAAGCCGATCTCGACCTGTTCCATGCCCGCAATCCGAATGCCCAGACAATCCGGAAATCCGACGTCGTCATCGACGCAAAGGAATAGGAAAGAGCATTGATCAGATCCGTCGTGCGCGGCACGGGCGCCGCGCTGCCCCGCCGCATTATGAAGAATGCCGATTTCGAAGGCATGGTCGAGACGTCGGACGAGTGGATCGTCCAGCGCACCGGCATTCGCCAGCGCCACATTGCGGCCGACGACGAGACGACGGCCTCGCTGGGCGAGGCGGCAGCGCGCGCGGCCCTCGACAGTGCCGGCCTGACGGCTGACGACATCGACCTGATCGTGCTGGCGACCTCGACGCCCAACAACACCTTTCCCGCGACCGCGGTCGAGATCCAGAACCGGCTCGGCATGCACCACGGTTTTGCCTTCGACCTGCAGGCGGTCTGCTCCGGCTTCGTCTATGCAGTGACGACCGCCGACCTCTATATCCGCGGCGGCTTGGCCAGACGGGTACTGGTGATCGGCTCGGAAACATTTTCGCGTATTCTCGACTGGAACGACCGCTCGACCTGCGTTTTGTTCGGCGACGGCGCCGGCGCGATGGTGCTGGAAGCAGGCACGGGGGCAGGCGGCATCGCCGACCGAGGCGTTCTGGCGGCCAGCCTGCGCTCCGACGGCATCCACAAGGACAAGCTTTTTGTCGACGGTGGGCCGTCGACCACCGGAACGGTCGGGCACCTCAGGATGGAAGGCCGCGAAGTGTTCAAGCATGCGGTCGGCATGATCACCGACGTCATCGAGGCGACTTTCGCACAGGCCGGCATCGGCGCCGCCGATCTCGACTGGTTCGTGCCGCATCAAGCCAATAAACGAATTATTGACGCTTCGGCCAAAAAGCTCGGGATAGAGGAGCGGAAGGTGGTGGTGACCGTCGATTTGCACGGTAATACCTCGGCGGCTTCCGTGCCGCTGGCACTGTCCGCAGCCGTCGCCGACGGTCGCATCAAAAAGGGTGACCTGGTACTGCTCGAGGCGATGGGCGGCGGCTTCACCTGGGGTGCCGTCCTGCTCCGCTGGTAAGTGCCGAACTATCGGGTTCGGGTCCTTGACCTTGACGGATCAATTACTTAGGTTCTGCCGTTGCTTGTATCGATTTATGTTTTTGAGCTGATGGGACGGTTCGTATGGGGGGAAAGACACTTACGCGCGCCGACCTCGCCGAAGCCGTTTACCGCAAGGTTGGGCTGTCACGTACTGAATCGGCCGAGCTTGTCGAGGCGGTGCTGAATGAGATCTGCGAGGCGATCGTTCGCGGCGAGACGGTGAAGCTGTCGTCCTTCGCGACCTTCCACGTCCGCTCCAAGAACGAGCGCATCGGGCGCAATCCCAAGACCGGTGAGGAAGTGCCGATCCTGCCGCGCCGGGTGATGACCTTCAAGTCGTCGAACGTACTGAAGAACCGTATCCTGCGCTCCCATCAAAACAGCAAAGCCAAGGGCAGCAAGTAGCCGCCCAATCCCCCTTTGCCAAGAATCATGCTCCAGGCTTCGGTTGAAAAATGAACCCTGCTTTTGCGCCGGGCTTGAATATTGTTTCATAAACCGCTGAAATAAGATGCGATTCGGTAGGCCGGATCGGTATTGGGTGTGATCCGTTCCGCCGGGACGGAAAGCTGCTCTCTTTGTTAAGCGTGATGTCGCCCGAACCCGGTTCCCGCCTTTCGCGATCATGCTCTAGCGTGAGGATTCGTCCATGGACAAGAGCCCTGATGCTTTCCGCACCATCAGCGAGGTCGCGGAGGATCTGGATTTGCCGCAGCACGTGCTGCGTTTCTGGGAGACGCGTTTCAACCAGATCAAGCCGATGAAGCGCGGCGGCGGCCGCCGCTACTACCGTCCGCAGGACGTCGAACTGATCAAGGGTATTCGTCATATGCTCTACGACCAGGGCTATACGATCAAGGGCGTGCAGAAGCTGTTGCGCGAGAACGGCAACCAGTTTCTGATCGCCGTCGGCAGTGGCGACATGGCGGCGGTCGAGGCGATCTCGCAGCGCCGACAGGCCGACACGGTACCGCTGACGCAAGCGGCGCAGCCGCGCGGCCCGGACGACGAAATGCTGGTTGGCCAGCCGAGGGTGAAACCCAGCCGTCGTTTTTTCGGTATGGGCAAGACCGACGAGGAAGGTCCGGTTCCGCCGGACACGTCAAAACTTTCCCGTGACAATCGCGCGTTGCTGCAGGAGGCGCTGTTCGACCTCCTGGAATGCAAGCGCCTGCTAGATCAGGTTCGCTAGAGCCCGCCGGGTTGACCGGAACGGTCTTCAGGGTCATGCGTTAGGCTTCCTTCTGCAGATGAAGGAAGCACGTCATGGCATCGCTTTCGAGCATCTCCGACACCGATCTCAACAAGCAGGTCGCGGCCTTGGCCAGGGAACTGGCCACCTTGAAGAAAGCCGTGTTGAAGCAGGGCGGCGCCTTTTACGAAGACGGGCGCGATACCGCGTCGGATTACTATTCGGATATCACTGAGCGGCTCGGCAACGCCTTGCCGGCAATCAGAAGGCAAGGCCGGGCGATCGAGAAGACCGCCCGAGATCACCCGGCGACGGCGGCCGCTGTCGGGCTGGTTCTGGTCGGGCTCGTCGCCAGTCTGTTCCTCGGCGGCCGACAGCAAAACGCGCCGCGAGCGCGTTCAAGGTCGGCACGTTAAGAAAAGCAAATGGCGGTGGTCAGCGGACCGCCGCCATTTTTCGCCGACACGGCAAACCCGGCAAGCGCGCCGCCCTTGATCCAGGACCAGAACGCCTGATTGCGGGTTGTTCGCCCGAGGGTGTTTTCAGTACTTCTTCGCGACAACCTTCTTGTGATGGTGGCGGTAGTGGTGGACGCGGTGATGGTAGTGATGGCGGTGATGCTTCTTGACGGTGGTGTGCATCGTCGTCGCATTCGCGCTGCTTGCGCCGATGATCGGCATCGAGAGTGCAAGTGCGATTGCAAGTCCAAGAGCGGAGAGAAGAGGCTTCTTCATGACATCGTTTCCTTTTTGCGCAGGCGGAATTTGAGCGTCACTGATTCAGGTCGGTGACTCGAGCGCTGCGGTTGGGACTATCGCCTTGGAGTTTTTCGGCAGTTTCTCCGGCCTGTAGAATTTTGTTTCCGAACTGTGTCTGCTGAGGATCCGGCCAGATGTCAGCTCGCCGGCATCCGCCATCCATTCCGGCGTCGGTTCACGATGCCGTGACGCTATCTTTGATGCTTGGCAAATCACCGGCGAGCGGGCATTCTCCCGATCGTCTCAGGCAACAACATGATTTGATCTAACTCTTTCATCCCACGGAGTTGCCAATGCCCCAAATAGCAAAACGCGAACCTTATTCCGAACTGGCGGCGAGCGCGGTTACGCCTGAACGCAGTGCCGTCCGAACCGCCCGGGAAGCCCGTGGATACAGCATCGAAGAGCTGTCCCTGGCGTGCGGGCTGGCAGCCTATGAGATTGCCGACGTTGAAAGCGGCAAGGATGCCGATCCCTCGAAACGTCGGCGTATTGCCTCCGCGCTTCAACTTCCGGAAAGCGCTCTGTTTGACGAAGCCGTGTTGCCTGCCAAAAGGCGATCCGTGTCGTAGCGACGTGTCATGCTTTTATTCCACGAGCTCGCCATGGGTCGCCCTGGCGGGCTTCGTTTTTTCGGCCACGTAGTGGACTTGCCGGCCGCCACGGCGACGCCAGACGGAAATTGCTGGAGATGAGCCTCGAATCCGTTCGCGCCTTCTTCGCCGCACACGCGGCCGACATTGACGTCATCGTCACGGAGGCAAGCTCGGCGACGGTGGCTCTGGCCGCCGAAGCGCATGGCGTAGCGCCGGCGCAGATTGCCAAGACGATCTGCTTGCGCGCCGGCGACCAGACGATGCTGATCGTGGCCAGCGGGATCTCCAGGCTGGACAATCGCAAATTCAAGGACCGGTTTGGTGGCAAGGCGCGAATGCTGGACGCCGACCAGGTGCTCGCCGCGACCAACCATCCCGTCGGTGGGGTGTGCCCGTTCGGCCTACCGGCGCCGCTCCCGGTCTACTGCGACATCTCGCTGCGCGCCTTTGACGAGGTCGTCCCGGCGGCAGGCGCGACGAATGCCGCCGTGCGGCTCAGCCCGCAACGCCTGGCCGAACTCGTCGACGCCGAGTGGGTGGATGTGTGCCAGTAGCGATTTATCCGGGTCGTGGAATCCGCTGAGCGTTACCGCTACTCGGTCTTCTGTGGCTCTTCTTTCTTGATCGTCTGAGCGTCCGTGACAGTCGACATATCGGCCTTCTCGACGCTTGCTGTCTTCGTCTGCGTGTCGACCGATGCCTGAACCTTGGAATGCGCGGGGCAATCCGCAGAGGCAGCTGATATGGACATGGTCAGTGCCGCGGCTATTGCGAGGAATGTCTTCATGATCATTCTCCTCTTTCGTTCGATGGGTAAAGTTAGCCCGTCTGGCACCGACCGCAAAATCACATTTGTTCACACGCGCTCCTGCGCACACGGAAGCCGACGCTGGGCCAGTAATTCAAATGGCTGCGCGGATAGCCGCTTGCCGTATCAAGGCCCACTGGCTCCGGCCGGAGGATTTTTGGCGTTAAAGATCTCGCCGCTCAGAGCCAGTCTCAAATCTTCGGCGCTGAGCTGACCACTTTCAAATAAATCCATCACTCTGCGGCCGAGCACTTCTCTGCCTGGATCTCCATCAGCGAGGCCTAGTTCACGGCATCGGGCATCAAGTGCCTTGGTCAACATGGTCAGCTCGGCAGGACAGGCAACTCCTTGAAGCGACATTGCATCTCTCCCGAAAAGGGCGAAAGCGCGTGGCATCTTCGTAGCGTCCGCTCGCCCTTACAACTGCGGACGACGGCAATTCAACTAGAGCCAACCTTTTTCGAACTCAACATTCAAACGTACCAAAACGCCGCGCGCTCCAATGCGAGGATCCTGCTACAATACGGTATGGCCGTCCGAATAGCGGTTGTCCTCGCGCTTCTTTTCGCCTTCGCCTACGGTTTCGCAAAACTCGCGGAACATTATCGCAGCGTTGGCGATAGGCCCTCTCCGTGTGAAGAATTGCCCTATCCTGATTGTCCTGACCAAAAAGCTCCTCCCCGGGAAGAAACTGAGCCTTGAGCGCGCGCCTGTTCAGGCCAGGCCAGCCGTCGGGATTGAATTAGTTCTTTCCAACCGACGGTTGGTGGACGCATTGCAGCTGATGCGCCTAGGGTTCAGTACGATCCGCGCGCACCGGGCATGCCCAACCCCCGAGTCACCCTGCCTGATGCAAGGCGCCTGATCGAGTCCCGCCGTTCTGGCATGTGCGGCGGGACCTTTTCTCACGATAAAGGTTGGCGTACGCAGCAAAGCTTACCTAGCCATTACCGCGCGGTTTCTCGGTGGGCTTCTGGCTAGACGCCAGCCTCCGTGCCTCGCGCACGAGTGATGCGTGATCGGTTCCCTCGATGAGATCACGCCTGCGTATGTTGCGCTGCTGCAGTGCGGCTATCGTCTGTACAGCCAGTTTTGGGGGAAAACTGGCTAAGCCTTTGGATTTTAATGGTCGGAGTGGCCGGATTCGAACCGACGACCCCTTGACCCCCAGTCAAGTGCGCTACCGGGCTGCGCTACACTCCGGACCGGTCGCGATGTATCGTGATAGACCGGGTCCGGTCAACCGAATTCGGTTGCTGTCTTGCCTGAAGCAACCGCGACGGGGATTGCCGGTCGCTGCGTCGCCCGCAGCTGCCACTGGTGGCGGTATTCGAGCGCGATGGCACCCCAGATCAAGCCGAGCAGCAGGTAGACGTGGCGCCAGTGGTCGATGTCGATGAAGGTGCCGAGCCCGATATTGCCGATGAAGGCGACGTAGGCGCATAGAAGATAAGGCTGCCACGGCCGGTCGCGCAGCAGAATGCGGAAGCCGGCGGCGATCGTCCAGCACGTCAGCGTCAGGAACGACACGAAGCCGAGCCAGCCGTAATCCATCAGCATCTTCAGCCAGATGTCGTGCGTGTCCTCGCCGAACATCTTGCCGAAGACGAGCGGGCCGATGCCGAAAGGATGCTCCAGTGCCATCTGAAAGCCGATCGTATAGCGGGCGAAGCGGCCGAGCCGGGCGGTGTCGTAGCTTTGTTCGAGCTGTGCGCGGTTCGAGAACATTTCGGCGACTCCTGGCAGTTGCAGGATGACGATCATTGCGATGACCAGCAGTCCGACGGCGGCGATGGTCATGACGACGACGCGCAGCCTGAACTTGCCGCTGGCGCTCTGCAGGAACAAGGCACCGGTCAAAAGGATCGCCGAAACGGCGAACATGCCCCAGGCGCCGCGCGAAAAGGAAAAGAAGATGCCGGCGGTGATGATCAGCAACGGCACCGCCAATAGCGGCATGCGTGCGACCGAGCCGGTAAGCAGCAGGTAGAGCAGGTAGATGCCGGGCAGCACCAGGAACGGACCGAACACGTTCGGGTCCTGGAAGGCGCCGGCGGCACGGTCGTATTTGGTGAAGATCTCGGCTCCTGGAAAGGCATGGAAATAGCCGGCTATGCCGACCAGCGAAGTCAGCACCGCCGACACCACATAGGCGACGAAGATCACCCGGTAGAGACTGGGCCGGACCGCCGTTACCGAAGCGAAAAAAACCGCGGTTAAGGCCAGGAACAGCGAGACGGCGAGATAGAGCGGCGTGCCGGCGAGGTCCGACATCTGCGTCATCGAGATCATGCCGCCGATGTTCATGATCACCAGCAGCACCAGCAGCGGCACCGCCGCGCGTTGTATGCGCAGGCCGAACAAGGGCCACACCACGATCAGCCCGACCATATAGAGGTCGTATGGCGCCGGTTCATCGATGACGAAGCCCGACAGGAAAACACCGAGGAAAACCGCCCCCGAAGCAATCAATGCAATCAGCTTGGCGTTGACCGCCGTCGCCGGCAATTCATAGGCCGTCGCGCTCAATACGCGTTTTCCGTATTGAGCAGGCGGATCGGCGTCAGGAACAGGATTCTGAGGTCGAACAAGAGCGACCAGTTCTCGATGTAATAGAGGTCGTATTCCGTCCGCATGCGAATCTTCTCGTTGGTGTCCATCTCGCCGCGCCAGCCATTGATCTGCGCCCAGCCGGTCACACCGGGTTTGACCTTGTGGCGGGCGAAATAGCCGTCGACCACTTCATTGTAGAGGAGGTTGTGCGACTGCGCGGCAATGGCGTGCGGGCGCGGCCCGACCAGCGACAGCGAACCGAACAGCGAATTGAAAAACTGCGGCAGTTCGTCGATCGAGGTCTTGCGGATGAAGCGGCCGACGCGGGTGACGCGCGGATCGTTCTTGGTCACGGTCTGTTTGGCCGTCGGGTCCGCCTTGTCGGTATACATCGAACGGAACTTGTAGACGTCGATGATCTCGTTGTTGAAGCCGTGCCGCTTCTGATGGAACAGCACCGGCCCCTTGCTGTCGAGTTTGATCGCGATTGCGGTCGCCAGCATCACCGGCGAGAACACGATGATGCCGATGATCGAAAAGACAATGTCGAAGGCGCGCTTGGCGACCGAATCCCAGTCGTTGATCGGCTTGTCGAAGATATCGAGCATCGGCACCGAGCCGATGTAGGAATAGGCGCGCGGCCTGAATTGCAGCGCATTCGAATGCGCCGACAGCCGGATGTCGACCGGCAGCACCCACAGCTTCTTCAATAATTGCAGCACGCGCGATTCGGCGGTCAGCGGCAGCGAAACGATCAGCATGTCGATGCGCGCGATGCGGGCAAATTCGATGAGCTCGGAAATCGTGCCGAGCTTGGGATAGCCGGCGACAACCGGCGGCGACCGCTTGTCACCACGGTCGTCGAAGATGCCGCAGATGCGGATGTCGTTGTAGGGCTGCCTTTCGACCGAGCGGATCAATACCTCCGCGGCCTTCCCGCCGCCGACGATGACGGCCCGGCGCTCCATCCGCCCGTCGCGCGCCCAGCGCCGGATCAGCTTCGACATCACCAGGCGGAGACCCAGGATCAGCACGAAACCGACGACGAACCATGTGCCGAAGAGCAGGCGCGAATAGTCTTCCGACATTTTCATGGTGAAGGCGGTGAGCGCCATCAAGGCGAATGTTCCGGCCCAGACCAGCAGGAGACGGCCGAAATTGGCGATCGGCCGCATCAGCGCGACGATCTGGTAGCGGTCGGTGACGTCGAACAGAACGACCGCGAGGAACGAAGTGGCGGCGATCGTCAGTGAGTATTGCCAGGCAAGATAGTTGAAAAAGCCGACATAATAGAAATAGACGGCAAGACCTGACACCAACAGCAGCGCGAATTCCACCATGCGCAGGACGCCGCTCACCATGATCGGCGACATCGTATCGCGCCGGTATTGCGAGGCGACCTGGCGGGCAACATCGTTCATGCCGCCGGCCGTATTGTTCTCGGCAGGGGCGTCGAATTTGCGCACCGCGTCTAGCGAAAAACGGCGCGCTGGGTCGATTTCGTTCATGGGGCGTCCGCAGGTTTCCCTCAGGTGAATAGCAAAAGAGAGCTAAGAAACCCTTGAAACAACGGATGGCTTTGGAGACGCTTTCACCAGGAGCAGCCCGGTGGAAACCCGTTGTTCTATTTTTTGAGCGCGGCGAAATAGGCCTTTTCGATTTCGGCGGCCATTACATCGGCGCCGAAGCGTGCCTTGAGGTCGGCGAGGCCGGGCATCAGGCCTTTGTAGGTGTCGAGATCGGCCAATGCGGCGCTTATCTTGTCGCCAAGTTCGCGCGGGTCGGGCCGGATCAGGACAGGCGAGCCGGTGTCGAAGATTTCCGGTATGCCGCCGACCGCCGTCGCGATGATCGGCTTGCCGGCGGCGAGCGCTTCCAGAACTATATAGGGCATGGCTTCCGCGCGCGAGGGAACGACGACCAGTTCGGCCAGCCTGAAGGCGAGCCTGGCCGGCATCGGCGCCAGGAAGCTGACCTCGAGGCCGAGCTGATCTACCTGGGCGCGATAGCGCGGCAGGTCGTCGCCGTCGCCGACCATCAGCGCTTTCAATGGGCGGCCGAGCCGTGTCGCGGCTAGCCCCAGCGCATCGATGAAGATGTCCGGGCCTTTGAGGTCTCGCATCATGCCGATATAGAGGAGGTCAACCGCATTGTGCTCGGTCCGCACCGGCTCGAACTCGGCGGCGCGCAGGCCGTTGTGGACGAGAGCGTTCGGAATGGGCGGCTCGCCGACCTTCCTGCGATAGGTCCGCCGCTCATAATCGGAAACAAACAGCAGGCAATCGGTGAAGCGAGCCATGAAGCGCTCGAGCGCGAAGAACAACTTCCCCATGGCGGTGGTCTCGTCATAGTGAAGCGAGCCGCCATGCGGCGAATAAAGGCGGGCTACGCGCGACCTGGATACCCGCAACAATGAGCCGAACAGACGGGCATAGGCGCCACCTTTGGCGCCATGCCCGTGCAGCACGTCCGGCCGCAATTCTTTTATGATCCTGTAGGTGCGCCGGGCCGAGGCGAGATCGCCTGGCCCGACATGCCGCTGCATCGGGGTGCGGTGAATGCCGAGTGCCAGGCTGCCTTTCATCTGTTCGAACAGCCGTTCCTCGAAATCGCCGCCCGTCGTCGAATCGCAGACGATGCCGACGGCATGGCCGGCGGCGACCTGAGCCTCGGTCAGGTCGCGCACATGCCGGAAGATGCCTCCGACCGGTGAGCGAAAGCAGTGGACGATCCTGAGTGTGTCCGCCACTTTGTCAGCACATCAAAACAGGCGTTCGCGAACATAGACTGTATCGCCGGGCAGCAGCGGGTCGGAGGTCACCACGCGTCCGGTTATCACCTTGCCGTTGATGTCGCGGGTAATGTCGACGCTTTCCTGGTTGGCGCGTGGCGTGAACCCGCCGGCGATGGCGACGGCTTTCTGCACGGTCAGGCCTGGAACGTAGGAATACTGCCCGGCCGCACCCACTTCACCCATGACGAAGATCGGCCGGTAGCGATCGATTTCTACCGAAACATCGGGATCCCGCAAATAACCCTGGCGCAGTTTCTCGGCGATCTCGCTTTCAAGCTGTTGGGCGGTGTGGCCGCGCGCCGGCACGTTGCCGACGAGCGGCAGCGAGAGATAGCCGGACTGGTCGACGCTGTAGGTATTGGTCAGTCCTTCCTGCTCGAACACGGTTACGCGGACGCGGTCACCGGCGCCGAGGCGATAGGGCTGGTCGAGAACTTCATGGAATGCAGCCGGCGTCGGCCGGTAGCTGGAGCAGCCCGAAAGCATCGATACGGCAAGCAGCGCGCGGAAAAGGGGAGCAGTGCTTTTCATGAGCGGACACGTACCTTTGAATAGCCGGCGACTCTGCGGCAAACCTTAACGATCGAGCTCGGTTATCATCCTGTTAGGGTTAATGGCCGGTAAAGGCGCGCGGCCGATGCGGGCCGGATCGACGAATGCAGATGGTTTTCAGCCTCTTGTTTGCGGCTTGTTAGTAGAGCCTGACAGGTTCTTACCGCGATATTAACGGCTGAGTTACCATAGTTGTTTACGGTGCATGCTGACTCAGTACCGGAGCAGAGATGCATGTCCGTTCAATCCGCGGCCGCAGATGTCGACGTCGATCTCAGGCAGCTTTTCGCCAGCCTGGCGCGAAACTGGCTGCGCATCCTTGTCGTCGCACTGGTTGTAACCGGTCTGGCCTTTGCGCTCGCCTGGCTTGCAACGCCCGAATACAAGGCGGCAGCCAAGCTGGAGATCGGGCCTCGAGAATCGGAGTTCACGCGGCCAGCCGGGGCCAACGGCAACGAGCGGTCGATTCCCGACGAAGAGGCTGTGGCCACCGAGGTCCAGATCATCTCGTCCCCCGACATCCTCAAGCAGGTGGCGGCGAAGCTCAACCTGGCGAAATTGCCCGAATTCGACGAGGCGCTGAAGATGTCGGCGCTGAGCCGCGCCCTTGTCCTTGTTGGCTTGAAAAGCGATCCGTTCGAGATTCCGCTGGAAGAGCGCGTGCTGGACGCAATGCATGAGAAGCTCAACGTCTATGGCGTTGAAAAAACCCGCGCGATCGCAATCGAGTTCTCGTCAGAGGATCCAAAGCTTGCCGCCGCGATCCCGAACGCCATTGCAAACGCCTATATCGCCTCCAAGGGCAATGCCAAGCTCGAATCGAATTCCGCCGCCACCGACTTTCTGGCGCCGGAAATCGCGGATCTGCAGAACCGGGTGAAGGAGGCGGAAGCCAAGGTTGCCGCATTCCGTGCGCAGTCCGATCTTTTGATGGGCGGCAACAATTCGGTGCTTGCCACCCAGCAGCTGTCCGAATTGTCGAGCGAACTGTCACGCGTGCGCGCCAATCGCGCTTCGGCGGAAGCGACCGCCGACAGCGTGCGCAGGGCGTTGCGCAATGGCGGCTCGCTGGATGCCGTTCCGGAGGTGTTGTCTTCCGAACTGATCCAGCGCCTGCGCGAGCGGCAAGTCGAACTCAAGAACAACATCGCCGACCTTTCCACCACCTTGCTCGACAACCATCCGCGCATCCGCGCGCTGAAGTCGCAGCTCGCGGATCTCGACCGCCAGATCCGCAACGAAGCGGAAAAGATCATGAAAGGTCTGATGGCGCAGGCCGAGACGGCGAAGGCGCGAGAGGCTCAACTCGTGGCAGACGTCAACACGCTGAAGGCGGCGTCCGCCCGCGCCGGCGAAGAGCAGGTGGAACTCGATGCGCTTCAGCGTGATGCCGCGACCAAGCGTCAGCAGCTCGATCTCTATTCATCCAGCTATCTCCAGGCGGCCGCACGCAAGGATCGCAACTATCTGCCCGTCGACGCTCGCGTATTTTCGGAGGCCCAGGTGCCGGCCGAACCTTATTTCCCCAAGATTGGTCCGATTGTCAGTGCGGCCTTTGTCGGCTCGTTGCTCATCATGGCGATCGTCACGCTGCTGCAGGAACTGTTTTCCGGCCGCGCCATGCGTCCGGCCGCCGGTGCCCATTTCGAGCGCATCGAGCAGGTTGCGATGCCGGCTGTCCAGGCCGAACGCGTGATGGCCGAGCCCGACCCGTCGGTTGGCCGGTCTGAACCGGCAGTCGTTGAGATCGATGAGGCCGACGACGACAATATCATTGAAAGCAAAGTGGAGTCGGAACCCGTCGCGGTGGCGGAAGCGGCTGCCGAGAAAATCGAACCGGAGTACTCTGAAATGGCTGCTGGAGACATTGAACCGGCACGTTCTATCCTCGGCGAGGTCGACATCGACAAGGCCGCGGAAAAACTGATCGCCACCGGTGCCGCCCGCGCCATATTCGTCTCGCCGGAAGGCGACGAGGCGGCTGCCTCGGCAGTGCTGGTGGCGCGCGCAGTCTCCGACGCCGGGCTACGCGTGCTGCTGCTTGATCTCACCGCTTCGGGTGCTGCCTCGCGGCCGATGCTGGACAGCGGGCTGTTTCCGGGCATCACCGATCTGCTCGCCTCGCAAGCGCAGTTCAGCGATGTGATCCACCCCGATCTCTATTCGGACTGCCACGTTATTCCCGTCGGCACAGCCGATCCGGTTCGCGCCATGCGCGCCGCCGACCGGCTGCCGATCATCATGCAGTCGCTGACCACCGCCTATGATTTGGTCGTGGTCGAATGCGGACCGGCTGACGCGCAAGGCATCAGCCGCCTGGTGGGCGAGGGGACCGAGGTTTTGCTCTCCATGCTTGAACCGGACGACGAGGTGACGCAGGCCGCGGTCGCGCTCATCGAGAGTGGCTATCCCGACCTGACGCTGGTCACGCCCATCGGCCATGTGGCGCCGGGCCCAATGCCGGGACGGCGCTCGGCCGCCTGAGGCAGTTTTCTCTCAAATCGAAATCAGCTGTCGTCTTCGCCTGCGGCCGGTGCTGTCCGCCCCACGGCTTTGCGGCGCAGCAGCTTGGTCAGCTTCCAGACCATTGGGCTGTGCTTGATGAATGCCTTCAGGCTTGCGCCCTGCCTGAGCGCCAGCGCCAGCGCACGACCTTTCGGCGTCAGCGGAACCAGCACCTCGAAATGCTGCGTTTCGACATCGCACCACAATCGCTTGTAGGGTTCGTCGCCAACCGAGAAATCATAGATTTCGAAACCCGCCTCGCAGGCTTCCTGGATGTTCTCGAAGAACAGGAAGTCGCCCGGGCTGGTGTGTGCGAGGTCGTCCTCGGCGATCGCCCCGAATTCGCAGATCAGCCGCTTGCCCGAGCGGCTCGACCCGGTGACGGCACGAAGTTTGCCGGCGACTTCCAGCCCATGCAGGACGAAGGACGGATCTTCCTCTTGAAGCGCGTCGGCAAACAGCGAGCGGAAAAAAGCGCGCACCTCCGCCTCACCGAAAACATTGGCGATGCCCATCTTGCGGAAGCGGAATTCCTTCATCTCAAAAAAGGCATCGAGCAGCATGTGCACCTCGTCCGCAGTCCTCGCCTCGATGCGACGATAGCTGCCGACGGCCTCGAACTTGCGCGCCTGCGAGCGATGCTTCTTGCGCCTGCGCTTGCCGCTCACGCGGGTGAGCAGTGCGTCAAATCCTCCCACAAGACCGGCGGCCAGCGACAGATTGGGGCTCGAAAAATGCGGCAAGGCGGAGAGCGGGTTGGCAACGCCGTCGAGATCGGGCAGCAGCCGCTCCAGCGCAACAAGATCGATGTCGCGCCGCGCCTTGGCAATCGCAGCCAGCATCGAGCGGATCGCCGCGCTATCGGCATTCGCCAGCCATTGGGAGTCGGCGGCGGCAAAATTGCCGTTTGCATGGCGGCCGCCCATGAACCGGGCGACGCGGAACGCTCCACTGCGAGTGACCTCCAGCGCCAGTGAGAAAACCGGCCTGTCCTCGGCGCGCAGCGTCGCAACGACAACGTCGGCGCCGGTATGTGCGGCCCAGTTCAGGATCCAGCCTGCGCTTTGCGCAGGGGCAAAAAGCGCGGAATGGCAGAATTCTGCGTACGCCGCCAACGCCGCACTATCGGCGACCGAGGTTGACAGGCCGGCTTTGCCGGCCGGCAAGGCACACGGCGACGCCTCGCTGCTTGCCAGCCGATTGCCGTCAAATGACGCGGTGGCGTCAACCATACCTCAATCCTTAGGGCGTATTCGTCGCGATTGGGGGTCCCGCGCAGGCGCATTCCATGCTTGATGAGCTTAGGCGCAAAAGGTGAATGAATGATCGACGGGGGCGAGGCAATCCGCAAACTGGCGCTCAATCTCGCCCGCTATTCCGGTCTCGCGCCGCTGGCCAAGCCGTTTATCGGCGGCCTTGGCGCCATCCTGATGCTGCATCGGGTTACCGCGACACCGGAAAAGCCGAACGGCGTCAACCGCCACTTGAACATCGCGCCCGGGTTTCTCGATATCGTGATCGCCGACATGAAGGCGAACGGCTACAGTTTCGTCACGCTTGACGAGGCGATCGAGCGCATCAAGGCCAGCGACAAGGACGGCCAGTTTGCGACGATCACCGCCGACGACGCCTATCGAGACAACATGACCGAGGCGCTGCCGGTGCTGGAGAAGCACGGCGCGCCGATCACCATCTACGTCGCGCCGGGACTGATCGACGGCGCTGCCGATTTGTGGTGGGACGTGGTCGAGGACATCGTCAATGCGCGCGATCGCCTGACGCTGACGACGCCGGATGGCCCGGTGACAATCGACTGCTCGAGTCCGGGAAAAAAGGTCCAGGCCAATGCGCGCCTGCACGCTCATCTGACGCTGAAGGTGCGCGAGCAGGACCAGCGTGCGGTGTTGCGGGATCTGGCGCGCTCGAACGGCATCGAGTTGGGTGGTCCGCGCCCGAGCACGCTGATGAACTGGGACGAGATCCGCACCATGGCCGGGCACCCGCTGGTGACGATCGGCGCACATAGCGTCAATCACTGCAATCTGAAGCGGCTTTCCGAGAGCGATGCGAGACATGAGATCGGCGACGTCAAGCGCATATTGCAGGCCAAACTCGGCGAGGAGCCGCGCCATTTCGCCTATCCCTACGGTTATGCCAGTGCCGTCGGCCGCCGCGAAGTAGGCCTAGTCCGCGATGCCGGATACGCCTCGGCGGTGACGACCCGCCACGGCATACTCCGCGCCGAGCATGCCGGCTTCCTGCACGCCCTGCCGCGCATTTCGGTCAATGGCCGCTATCAGAGCGTCGCCCACATCCGAACAATGTTGTCGGGCGTGACGACGCCGCTGGCCAATGCCGGCAAGACGGTGGTGACGATCTAACTGTTGCCTCGCCCCTTCGGTCGCGGCTCCAGGATCAGCCATTTGATGATGCCCATCGCCGGCAGCACCCACAAAAGCCCGCTGAGCAGGAAGAAAATGAAGTGCGCCAGCGGCCCGGACTGCGACAATTGGGCGACCGCCACGATCGAGGCGACCAGCGCATAGACTATGACCAGCACTACCAGCAGGAAGCTTCCGATCAGCTTTTTCAGGCGAATGGGCATGGCGCGATCTCGTTGATCGCTATCGCTTAGGCCGAACAGCCAATACGCGCAACCCGCCAGAAACGGCGCGACGGCGTGCCGCGCTGTCCGGTCTTGCAAGCCGGGTTGCGATGGTTCACCAATCCGCGACTTCAACTGCCGGGACAAATCCATGGCTGCTGCCATATCCGATGCCGCGCCTTTCGCCGCCCGCGATCTTGACCTTCGCAACCGCGCGCTGGTACGCGGTTGGCTCTATGTCGTGCTCCTGGTGCTGTTTGCGCTGGTACTGGTTGGCGGCGCTACAAGGCTCACCAATTCCGGCCTGTCGATCACCGAATGGCAGCCGATACACGGCGTCATCCCGCCGCTCAATGATGCCGAGTGGCAGGAGGAGTTCCTGCGCTACCAGCAGATCCCGCAATATGCCGAACTCAACAACGGCATGAGCATCGAGGCGTTCAAATCGATCTTCTGGTGGGAATGGGTGCACCGCATCCTGGCGCGTAGTGTCGGCGTGGTCTTCGCCCTGCCGCTGCTGTTCTTCTGGGCGACGCGCCGCATCGAGCGCGGGCTCGGAACGAAATTGTCGGGCATCCTCCTTCTCGGCGCCCTGCAGGGCGCGATAGGCTGGTGGATGGTGGCGTCCGGGTTGGTTGACCGGGTTTCGGTCAGCCAATACCGGCTGGCGACGCATCTGACGCTGGCGGCGCTGATCTTCACGGCGACCATGGTGGTCGCGCGCGGATTGGCCCCACACTCCGAACCGGCCGCCAACCGCTCGACACAGCGTCTGGCCGGCTTCCTGGTGCTGCTGGCGCTGGTCCAGATCTATCTCGGCGGGCTGGTCGCAGGGCTAGACGCCGGCTTGAGCTACAACACCTGGCCGCTGATGGACGGCAAGCTGGTCCCCGGCGACCTGCTGCTGCTGGAGCCGGCATGGCGCAATTTCTTCGAAAACCCGAAGACGGTGCAATTCGTCCACCGGGTCGGCGCCTACACGATCTTCGCGGTCGCGCTCTGGCACATGATTGCGACACGCCAGCGCCTGCCGGGCACGACGCATGCCCGACGCGCGACGCTGCTGTTCCTGATTGTCGTGGTGCAGGCGTCGATCGGCATCGGCACGCTATTGATGCAGGTGCCTCTGCACATGGCCCTGACGCATCAGGCATTCGCGCTGTTTCTGCTGGGCTTCGCCGCCGCGCATTGGCGCGGTACCAAGGGCGCTTACCCGCTGCCCCACGAGATCGCTCTCAGAGGCTGAGCCGCACCCGCCGGATTGCCGCGGCAATCGCCAGTTCGCGGTTTTCGTCGACCGCATTGCGATCTTCATGGTGCCATGCAGCCGACAGGCAGCCATAGGCGATGGCGTGGTCCAGTATCGCGGGCGGCGACTGGCCGAGCGTTGCTGCAAAGACATGCGCCATATGCGCGATCCGCCGCGGATCGAGGCAAAGATCGTCTCGGTCGAGTGGGTTGTAGAACACATTGGCGGCATCGAAGCCGGGGTCGCCGAGAACGCCCTTGGATCGATCGCCAGCCAGCCGCGCGGACCGTGCATGATGTTGTCGTGATGCAGGTCGCCATGCAGCGGCCGTACGTCGTGCGGATTGGACAACAGCCGTTCCGCGATTTCGGCAGCTTCGACATACAGGCTCTTTTCGCCGGCGGCGCGATCGGCCTTCGCCTTTTTGAACAGGCTGGAAAACCGGGTCCGCAACGGCTGAAGGTCCGGTGGAGCAGGGTGCTTCGACGGCGAGAACAGCTTGGCCATTACCTCCGCCGCGATCGCGGTGGCGGCATTGTCGCCCTGATCCGCAATCATCTATGACAGCGAGGTTTCGCCGGCATACTCGAGCAGCATGCGGTGGCCATCGCGGCCCAGCAGCCGCACCGCGCCTTCGCCGCGTCGCCAGGCGAGGAAATGCTCGCCACGCAACTCGTCCTCGACATCGTCGAAAGGCTTTAGATCCTTGACGATTGCCGGCGAGCCGTCCTCGCGCGCGACCTTCCAGATGCGGCTGCTGAACGTTTCGGCGATGAGTTCGGGCGCGCCGACCTTCCAGCGCTTTGGAAATGCCGGCACATCCATTTAGAGGCCGAGCATCAGATCCATGTTCTGCACGGCGGCGCCCGAGGCGCCCTTGCCGAGATTGTCATAGACCGCAAGCAGCAGCGCCTGCGCTCGATCGTCATTGGCGAAGACGTAGAGCTTCATCCGGTTGGTGCCATTATAGATCTCCGGATCGATGTCAGGCATGCGTTCCTGATGCAGATACGGCGCCACCTCGACCACGCCGCCATCGATGGAAGCGAAATGATCGGCGATCGCCGCGTGAAGCTCGGCGCCGGTCGGCACATGGTCGAGGCCGCCGAGTTGCAGCGGCACCACCGTGATCATGCCTTGCGCGAAATTGCCGACCGCCGGCTGCATGATTGGATCGTGCGAAAGCTTAGCATAGGTCCTAAGCTCAGGCACGTGCTTGTGCTGCAGCGTCAGCCCGTAGGGCAGGAATTCCGGCGCATCCTCGCCCTTGCCGACATAATCCTCGATCATCGGCCGGCCGCCGCCGGAATAGCCGGAAATGCCGTTGACGGTGACCGGAAAATCGGCCGGCAGCAGCCCCGCCGCAACCAGCGGCCGCAGCGTCGCGATTGGTCCTTGCGGCCAGCAGCCCGGATTGGCGACGCGCTTCGCCGAAGCGATCTTCTTCGCCTGGTCCTTGTCCATTTCGGCGAAACCATATTCCCACCCATCGGCGACACGATGCGCCGTCGAGGCGTCGATCACTTTGGTGGTGTCATTGGCGATCAGCGAAACGCTTTCCTTGGCGGCCGCGTCCGGTAGGCAGAGAATCGCGACATCGGCGGCATTGAGGAACTCGGCGCGCGCTGCCGTTTCCTTGCGGCGCTCGGTCGGGATGGAGATGATTTCCAGGTCGCCACGCTCGGCAAGCAGCGCCCTTATCTGCAGACCGGTGGTGCCGTGCTCGCCGTCGATGAAGATTTTCGGTTTCATTGCTTGCCAAAATTCCTGTTATCTCAAAGCTATATGCCGCTTGCCTGGTTCAATCCGGCAACGCCATGATTGCCCTGGTTCATTTCTTCGAGTCGGGCCTTTCGTTCCGCCAACAGCCCGAGATAGTGCATGGCCACCATCGACCCGGCAATTGCCGTTATATCGGCGTGATCATAGGCTGGCGCAACCTCGACGACGTCGGCGCCGACGATATCGAGCTGATTGATCTGGCGCAGCACCGACAGGATCTTTGCCGAAGACGGGCCTCCCGCGACCGGCGTTCCGGTGCCGGGCGCAAAAGCCGGGTCCAGGCAATCGATATCGAAAGTGACGTAGGTCTTCTTGCCGCCCGTACGGTCGACGATGGCATAGGCGATGTCCGACGCACGCATTTCCTCCACTTCATGGCCATACAGGATCTTGATGCCGAACGTGTCGGGCGCGTGGGTGCGGATGCCGATCTGGATCGACCGGTCGGGGTCGATGATGCCCTCCTTGACTGCACGGCCGACGAAGGAGCCGTGATCGATGCGCTTGCCGTCGTCGGGCCAGGTGTCCTGGTGTGCGTCGAACTGCACCAGAGCCAGCGGGCCATGGATGGCGGCATGCGCCTTGAGCAACGGCCAGGTGACGAAGTGATCGCCACCGAGTGACAGCAGAAAGGCGCCGGATTTCAGGATCTTCGCCGCTTCGCGTTCGATCGTGGCAGGCGTCTTCTGGTGATTGCCGCTGTCGAGCAGGCAGTCGCCATAATCGACCACGGCAAGCTGTTCGAACAGATCGCGCGAAAACGGATATTGCGGGTCGTTGTCGAGGATGGCCGAGGCGCGGCGGATTGCCTGCGGCCCGAAACGGGCGCCCGGCCGATTGGTGACCGCAGCGTCGAAGGGAATGCCCCACACCACCGCATCGGCGTCCTTCACGTCCTTCGAATATTTGCGCCGCATGAACGACAGGGCGCCGGCATAGGTCGGCTCGAACGACGCACCCGTCCTGGAGCGGGTGGTGAAGGCATGATCGATGGTCCTTGGCGGCATGAAGCGATCTCCTGTGCGTCGACGCGCAACCTTATTGGACATAATTCTCAGAATTGCGACCCCTGCGGAGGATCATGGCCATTCGATCCGGTCACAAATCCTTGCTCGCCAGGCGAACCCGGCATGGCTCGCCATGAGATTGCCTGGCAAGCAACCGAAAGTAGCCGCCGAAGACTGCTTCGGCCGGCGCTGACCTGATTTTCCGGCATTTTGCAAGCCGGCTTCGTTCACCTGCCTGTCACGGGCATCGCTTAACCGGGGTGCGATCCCGGTACGGAGCGATTCTCGTGCGAATGACCTGTCTCATGCGAACGATTTGGCTGAGCCTTCTATTTTCCGCGGCGCTGGCGCTCTCCCTTGGCCAGGCATCGGCAGGCGAAACGCGCGCCAGGCAGATTCTCGACCGCTTCGAGCACGCCAACCAATGGCGCGACCATGTGATAGTGGCCGCGCACCGCGCCGGCGGCATGCAATCCGGCAAGACGCTCTATCCCGAAAATTCGATCGCCGCCGCCGAGGCGTCGATCGCAATGGGCGCCGAAATCGTCGAGGTCGATATAAGGCGCTCGAAGGACGGACAGTTCGTCGTCATGCATGACAGTTGGCTCGACCGCACGACGAATTGCAAGGGTGAGGTGGTCAACCGCACGATGGCCGAACTCAAGACGTGCCGTTTGGTGATCGAAGGCACCGGCGCCGTTACGGGCGAGACGGTCTCGACGTTGCGCGAGATGTTGATGACGACCAGGGACAGGATCCTCATCAATCTCGACAACAAGCTCGACACCGAAAGCCTCGTCGGCATGGTCGCGGTTGCGCGCGACCTCGGCATGGCCGAACAGGTGATCGTCAAGGAGAACCTGTGGAATGTGGAGCGGATTGCCAGTGTCAAGGCCGCCATGGACGCGATCGGCAGCGGCTTCCAGTTCATGCCGATTATCGCCGATGACGCGGTTCGCGACGCCATGTTTGCCGAGAAAGTGGGCCGGGCCTTCCCGATGCGCGCGGTCGAGATGATCAACTGGCGCATGGGATCAGAGACACTGACCGAGACCGGCGGCCCGCTGTTCAGCCCGCGCATGCGCGCGCTGGCGGTGAGGGGCGACTGGCACATCTGGGCCGACACCTATGCCATCGTCAACAAGCCGGGAGGCTTCCTCGCCGGCGGTCGCGGCGACGAGCTGGCGGTTGCGGCCAGCCTGCCGCGCGAGACTTATGGCTTCTGGGTCGAGCGCGGCGCCACCATCATCCAGACCGACGAACCGAAGGCCGCCATCAGTTGGCTGGCGGCGAACGGTTTTCGCGTGCCCTATGCCGGTGAGAAGCGCCCGGCCGAGCCGGCCAACACGGCCAGCATCAACTAGACCGGCGCGGCGAGAATTGGATCTCCCTCTTGTGGTGACGATGCCCGGCAGGGCAGAAGGGCGCTGTCCCGCCGACCCCAGGCCGGCAGCGCCAAACTTTCGAAGGAACCCAGAAACAGAAAACCCGCCTCCGTGGGCGGGTCGCTGGAGCCAATTAGCACCATACCCAGATTAGTAGCATAGCTGCCGGCACAAAGCAAGAACAAAATGTGGCGTAGTAGCAGAAAAATGCGACGATCCTTCAGCGCCTCGGGGGTTCCGCCTGCAAGGTCGCGCCTTCGCTGTCCTGCCGGCAATCTCCCCCGCAAGGGAACCCACTTGGGGGAGATTGGCTCATCACTGCCTTCGGCAATCTACCCGCAGGCCGCCATTGCCACACCATCCAGCTCCTTGATGACATCGTCCGACAGTTCGAGGTCGGCAGCGGCGAGGTTCTCCCGCAGATGCGCGACGGAAGACGTGCCGGGAATCAGAAGAATGTTGGGCGCGCGGCGAAGCAGCCAGGCGAGCGCGACCTGCATGGGCGTGGCGCCGAGGCGTGCCGCGACCTTGGACAAGGTCGACGACTGCAACGGGTTGAAGCCGCCAAGCGGGAAGAACGGCACATAGGCGGTGCGGTCGCGGGCCAGATCGTCGATCAAGGCATCATCGCCCCGATGCGCCAGATTGTACTGGTTCTGCACGCAGACGATCCTGCAAATCCGGCGGCCTTCGGCGATCTGTGCGGCGGTGACGTTGCTCAGCCCGATGTGGCGCACGAGGCCCTGTCGCTGGAGCTCGGCAAGCGTCGCAAGCGGCGCCTCGATCGACCCTTCGGCGGGGCCATGCGCGTCGAACATGACCCGAAGGTTGACCACCTCCAGCACGTCGAGTCCGAGATTGTGCAGATTGTCGTGCACCGCCTGTGTCAGCTCTTCTGCCGAGAAAGCCGGCAGCCACGAGCCATCCGTGCCGCGTCGGGCACCGATCTTGGTGACAATAACGAGGTCGTCGGGATAGGGTGCGAGCGCTTCGCGGATCAACAGGTTGGTCACCTGCGGGCCATAGAAGTCGCTGGTGTCGATGTGGTTGACGCCTTGTGCAACGGCTTCGCGCAGTACGGCCAATGCCGCGTCGTGGTCCTTTGGTGGGCCGAAGACGCCTGGCCCTGCGAGCTGCATGGCGCCGTAGCCGAGCCGTCTCACCTTACGGTCGCCGAGGATGAATGTGCCGGAATGGTTGACGCTGGACATGGTCTTTCTCCTTCAGGAACGGTGCACAGATAGACGCTGTCCGATCTCATGATAATTGGCTACAATTCGCACGGGCTGTGCGGAATGACGAACAATGCAGATTGATCTCGGGGACCTGAACGCCTTCGTGGCCGTAGCGCGCGCCAAAGGTTTTCGGGATGCGGCACGCGCCAGCGGCGGCAGTGCGTCCGGCTTGAGCGAGGCGGTGCGGCGCCTGGAGACGCAGCTCGGTGTCAGGCTGCTCAACCGGACGACCCGCAGCGTTGTCCTGACGGAAGCCGGCGAAGGCCTGCTGGCGCGGCTCGGTCCTGCCTTGACCGAGGTGGAGTCGGCTCTCGACGTAGTGAACGGCTTTCGCGACAGGCCGGCAGGTACGTTGCGCCTCAATGTGCCGGTCAGCGCGGCGCGGCTGGTACTGCCCAGCATCGTTCCGCCTTTTCTCGCCGCCTATCCAGGCATCCGGTTGGAGGTGATCTCGGAGGAGAGCTTCGTCGATGTGCTGGCG
Organism: Mesorhizobium sp. M0898; assembly: GCF_040319695.1. Taxonomy (NCBI): domain Bacteria; kingdom Pseudomonadati; phylum Pseudomonadota; class Alphaproteobacteria; order Hyphomicrobiales; family Phyllobacteriaceae; genus Mesorhizobium; species Mesorhizobium sp. M0898. The sequence continues at coordinate 79,292 of NZ_JAMYOE010000013.1, forward strand.
GCGGGGTGCGACGCCGGCATTCGCTATGAGGAGCGGCTGGAGCAGGACATGATCGCTGTGCCGATCGGACCGCGTGTGCAGCGCTTCGCCACCGCCGCCAGCCCGGCCTACCTGGATCGTCATGGCCGGCCGCAACACCCGCGCGACCTGCTCGGCCACGCCTGCCTGCGCGGCCGCTTTGCCAGCCGTGCGATGCCGCCGTGGGAATTCGAGCGCGACGGCGAGGTGGTGCGGGTCGACCCGACGGGGCCGCTTCTCGTGACCCTGGGCGGGGCGACTGACCTCAAAGTCGATGCAGCCATCGCCGGCACCGGCATCATCAGCCTGTTCGAGGATTGGCTACGTCCTCACTTCGAGAGCGGAGCGCTCGAACCGCTGCTTGAACCCTGGTGGCAGAGCTTCTCCGGGCCGTTCCTTTACTATCCCGGACGGCGCCTCGTGCCGGCGCCGTTGCGGGCGTTCATTGACTTCATCAAGGCGTCCGCCGGCCAGCCCTGACACCCGGGAGAGCCGCGCCCGAAAATAAGCGCGGCTCCCTTCCCTCAGGTGACCCGCCACTACGCTTCGCGGCAGGTCTTGCTTGATCTATTTGACTGGAATCATCAGGTGCGCGTAGGGCGTGTCGGGGAACATGACGTATGGTTGTGTGGGGTTCGGCTCGTGGGGATACAAGGCCATCATGTCTGGTGCGTTCATGACCATCACGTGCGGACCATCATGCAGCCATTCGGCTCCCTCCGGCGGCTTGGTTGCAAAGGGGTCGGTATTGCTGGCCGCATCGCCTCCTTTTAGCATGTAGGCGAAAGCAACTTTCCCTGCAGGCGGCTCCTTCTTGGACATGATCGCGTGCATCCACGCCATCCCGTTCTCATCCGTGCACATTGGGTCGTCGGCGGGAGTGCTCGGGTCGTCCGGGATGCAAGTGAAACCGTTGGTGCCCTTCCTCAACGTTTTCATCTCCCAATTCACGACGGCGGCGTTTTTGCCGACAGCCGCCGGTGCCGCTGTAATCGCATTATCGATCAGCTGCTCGTCGCTTTTGTCGGCCGCAGGCGCGGCGAATGCCCAAGTGGCGGCGACAGCTGCCAGAAACACACTGCTGGAATGGATGCGCATTGCCTCCTCCTTCGCGAGCGTCGGGTTACCGGCGCGTCGCAACGTGCACAGCTCCCGCTCTGTGGAGTTGGCTGCTGGCCTGGGATCTGGAACGCGCCTGTAATTAAGATACTACTAATATTATGTTGGGTCACCTGAAGATGCGGGATTGCTATGTCGACAAAGAAAAGGGGCTGCGAATACGCAGCCCCTCTGAAAAAATCGATAGAAAACAGGTCTCTGTTTAACGCTTCGAGAACTGGAAGGAGCGGCGGGCCTTCGCCTTGCCGTACTTCTTGCGCTCGACGACGCGGCTGTCGCGGGTCAGGAAGCCGCCCTTCTTGAGCACGGCGCGCAGCGCCGGCTCGTAATAGGTCAGCGCCTTGGAGATGCCGTGGCGCACGGCACCCGCCTGGCCGGAAAGGCCGCCGCCGATGACGGTGGCAACGATGTCGTACTGGCCGGCGCGATTGGCGGCGATAATCGGCTGGTTGAGGATCATCTGCAGCACCGGACGCGCGAAATATTCGGCGAACACCTTGTCGTTGACGACGATCTTGCCGGAGCCGGGCTTCACCCAGACGCGGGCGATGGCGTTCTTGCGCTTGCCGGTGGCGTAGGCGCGGCCCGACTTATCGAGTTTCTGGACGTGGACGGGTGCGGCCGGCTGGGTGTTGGTATTGCCGGTGGCAGCTCCGAGTTCTGCGAGCGAGGAAAGCTCAGCCATCTTACGAAACCTTCTTGTTCTTGGCGTTCAGCTTGGCCACGTCGAGGACGACGGGCTGCTGGGCGACATGCGGATGTTCCGTGCCTGCATAGACGCGGAGGTTCTTCATCTGGCGACGGCCGAGCGGGCCACGCGGGATCATGCGTTCGACGGCCTTCTCGACGACACGCTCGGGGAAACGACCCTCGAGCAGCTGGCGCGCGGTGCGCTCCTTGACGCCGCCGGGGTGGCCGGTGTGCCAGTAATAGACCTTGTCGGTGAACTTCTTGCCGGTGAACACCACCTTGTCGGCATTGATGACGATGACGTTGTCGCCGTCGTCGACGTGCGGGGTGAAGGTGGGCTTGTGTTTGCCGCGAAGATGATTGGCGATGACAGTGGCGAGACGGCCGACGACGAGACCCTCGGCGTCGATCAGCACCCACTTCTTCACCACATCCGCAGGCTTCTGCGAAAAGGTTGCCATGGATTGTTGCTTTCGGTTAGGACCTTCAAAAGAAGGCGTTTCTTGTTGCTTGGATTGGCGAAAGGCGCTTGCCCGCCGCCAATAACAAAACGGCGGCCTTTGCGGGCCGCTGTTCCGTGAGGGCTTATAGGAGAGGACGGCGACTGCGTCAAGGCGCGTGAAATGTCGGCGAGCTATCAAAATCCAGCAAAAACAATGCCTTGGATGAAAGGTATTATTTTACCACACCGTCAATCCGCTTTGGCGGGATCGAATAGGTGCCCGTTGCGTGCGCTACCGTGTGTCCCTCCGGGCCGGCGACGATGTCGATATCGAACACCATCAGGCTCTTGCCGAGCTTGAGGATGCGGCAATGGCCGTCGATCGGCCCGGCCTCGGCCTTGCGGACGAAATTGATGTTGAGACTGGTGGTGACCGAAAGCGCATCCGGTCCGGCATGCGAGAGCACGCAGACATAGCCGCCTATGTCGGCCAGCGTGAACAGCGCCGAACCCGACACGGTGCCGCCGGGACGCAAATGGCGCTCGTCGGCGTTGAGCCGCACGACACAGCCGCCTGGAAACACCTCCAACGCCTCGTAGAAGGTGAACTGGTCGTTGAGCTGCGGGAAAATGGTCGCCATCAGCGCGTTTATTTCGGCAGCCGTCAGCACCGGCTTGAGATTGCTGTGGGCGGGCATTTCAGTCTCCCGGTTTGCGCCCTGCATGTATGAACGCGACGTGGCGTTTCTGGCAACAGCCCATTCATTATGGCAGAAGCGGACGAGGGAGTTGGACGAAGCGAGACGGCATACTAGATTAGTCCATCATCGATCCGGGAGGAACGACCTATGGCCGAAATCGTCGCCATCAAGCCTGCCGTTGCCGAAGGGCCGGTCGTCTCCAGGCTGGACAACGGCGCGCTGCGCCTGACGCTCGCCAATCCGCCGGCCAATGCTCTTTCGCTTGCAGTGATGGCGGCGCTGACGGCGGAACTCGACCGCGCCAAGGCCGACAAATCCGTCCGCGTCATCGTCCTTGGGGCGACCGGCAAAGTGTTCTGCGCCGGGCACGACCTCAAGGAGTTGAGCGCGCACCGCGCCGATGCCGATCGCGGCAGGGGCTTCTTCGAAAAGACGTTTTCCGCCTGCGCCGCGCTGATGCAGGCGATCGTTCGCCATCCTAAGCCGGTGATCGCCGAAGTCGACGGTCTGGCGACGGCGGCCGGATTGCAGTTGGTCGCCAGCTGCGATCTCGCCATCGCCTCGCACGAGGCGACCTTCTGCACGCCTGGCGTCAATATCGGACTGTTCTGCTCGACGCCGATGGTGGCGCTGTCGCGCAACGTTTCGCGCAAGCACGCCATGGAGATGCTTTTGACCGGCGAGACGATCGATGCGGCAACCGCCAAGGAATTCGGCTTGGTCAACCGCGTCGTGCCGCGCGAATATCTGAATCAGATTGTCACCAAATACGCGCAAACCATTGCGTCCAAATCCTCTCTGGTCGTCAAGATCGGCAAGGAAGCCTTCTACGAACAGGCAGAAATGGGGCTGGCCGAGGCCTATGATTACACCGGGCGCGTCATGGTCGAGAACATGCTGGCGCGCGATGCGGAAGAGGGCATTGGCGCCTTCATCGGCAAGCGCAAGCCGGAATGGCCGGAGGAGTAGGAGGCGGATATGGAACCGCGCATCTCCATCGTCACCATCGCCACCGACGATCTCGACCGTGCGACGCGCTTCTATGAGGCGATGGGCCTGACCCGCCATGCCGGGATCACCGACGGCGTTGCCTTCTTCCAGATGGGCGGCGCCATTCTTGGCTTGTTTCCGCGCCCAAGCGCCGAAGAGGATTCGGGCGTCAGCTTCTCGAAGGCGCCGTCGGCCGTCTACCTCGCCTACAACACCCGCTCTGACGCCGAGGTCGACGAAGTGCTTGCGGCGGCTGAGAAGGCTGGCGGCAAGATCGTCAAGCCGGCCGGGCGCGCCTTCTGGGGCGGCTGGTACGGCTATTTCGCCGATGCCGACGGGCATGTCTGGGAAGTCGCGCACAATCCGGCTTTTCCGATCGCGGAAGACGGATCGATCTCGCTGCCGGGCTGACGACGTTCTCCCTGGCCCATTGCAAGCCACTTGCTCGGCTGTTGGCACCTCACTCCGAAGCGCTGTATGACGAGGCATGAACCACGACGCCTACGACAACGCCTATATCGCCGGCATTCTCAATTCCGTGAAGACCATCGCCATGGTCGGCGCGTCGGCCAACGATGTGCGGCCGAGCTATTTCGTGCTGAAATATCTGCTCGGCAAGGGGTTTTCGGTGTTCCCGATCAATCCCGGCCAGGCCGGCAAGGCGATTCTGGGCCAGATGACCTATGCCAGGCTGGCCGATGTTCCAGAGCCAATCGACATGGTCGACGTGTTTCGCGCTTCCGCTGCCGTGCCGGGCATTGTCGACGAGGTGTTGCGGCTCGATCCGCTGCCGAAAGTCATCTGGATGCAGCTTGGCATACGCCATGACGAGGCGGCGACGCGCGCAGAGGCTGTCGGCATCAAGGTGGTGATGAACCGTTGCCCCAAGATCGAATATGGCAAGCTGTCCGGCGAGATCGGCTGGACCGGCGTCAATTCCGGCGTCTTGTCCTCGAAGAAGCCGCTGATGCGCCCGGGATTCCAGAGTTTCGGCGTTCGCCAGAAGTAGGTAGTGAATAGAGAATGGTGAATAGAAAGATTTTTCTGGAAGGCCGGCAAGGCGGCATATGAGCCGCTTGCAATCAGGGTGGGGCTGGCCGACTTTGCCATTCACCATTCACCATTCACCATTCACCATTCACCATTGAGGGAGGTTTTTCGATGGCCCGCACGCCCGGTTTCAATACGCTCGCCGTCCATGCCGGCGCCAAGCCGGATCCGGCGACGGGCGCACGCGCGACGCCGATCTACCAGACCACCTCCTTCGTCTTCGACGATGCCGACCATGCCGCCTCGCTGTTCGGGCTGAAGGCGTTCGGCAACATCTATACCCGCATCATGAACCCGACGCAGGCGGTGCTGGAAGAGCGCATCGCGGCACTCGAAGGCGGCACGGCAGGCCTTGCGGTCGCCTCCGGCCATGCCGCGCAGGTGCTGGTCTTCCACAATCTAATGCAGCCCGGCGACAATTTCGTTTCAGCGACAAAGCTTTACGGCGGCTCGATCAACCAATTCGGCCACGCCTTCAAGAATTTCGGTTGGCAGGTGCGCTGGGCCGACACCAATGACATCTCGACCTTCGAGAGCCAGATCGACGACAGGACCAAGGCAATCTTCATCGAGAGCCTAGCCAATCCCGGCGGCGTCTTCGTCGATATCGAGAAGATCGGCGACATCGCCCGCAAGCACGGCCTGCCGCTGATCGTCGACAACACGCTGGCCTCGCCCTATCTGCTGCGGCCGATCGAGCATGGCGCCGACATCGTCGTGCATTCGCTGACCAAGTTCATCGGCGGTCACGGCAATTCGATCGGCGGCGCCATTGTCGACGGCGGCACGTTCGATTGGTCGAAGTCGGGCAAGTATCCGATGCTGTCGGAGCCGCGCCCCGAATATGGCGGCCTCGTCCTGCACGAGACCTTCGGCAATTTCGCCTTCGCCATCGCTGCTCGCGTGCTCGGCCTGCGCGACATCGGCGCGGCGATTTCGCCGTTCAACGCATTCCTTATCCTGACCGGTCTGGAAACCTTGCCGCTCAGGATGCAGCGCCACTGCGACAATGCGGCGGCGGTCGCCGGATGGCTTTCCAACCATCCCAAGGTCGCCTGGGTTTCCTATCCCGGCCTGCCCAGCGACAAGAACAACGCGTTGCAGAAGAAGTACTCGCCGCTTGGCGCCGGCGCGGTGTTCACATTCGGGCTGAAGGGCGGCTATGCGGCGGGCATCAAGTTCGTCGAGGCGCTCGAACTGTTCTCGCATCTGGCCAATGTCGGCGACACCAAGTCGCTGGTCATCCACCCGGCATCGACCACGCATCGCCAGCTTTCCGACGAGCAGAAGATCAACGCCGGGGCAGGGCCTGACACGGTCAGGCTTTCGGTCGGCATCGAGGACGTCAACGACATCCTCGCCGATCTGGAACAGGCTCTCGCCAAGGTTTGATCGCCATGGCCACGCCGAAATTTCTTTCCGTCGGCGTCGACGCCGTCGAACCGGAATTTGGCGCACCAGCGCCGGATCGCCTGATTTCGGGCGATCCGAAATTCCGCACCTGGAATGTCGAGGAACAGCACGGCGGCCTCTATGCCGGCGTCTGGGAAGCAACGCCAGGCAAATGGCGCATCGAATATGATGAGTGGGAGTTCTGCCACATCCTGTCAGGGGTTTCGGTGATCGCCGAAGACGGCGGCGACGCGCGCACCGTCAGGGCAGGCGACAGTTTCGTGCTCAGGCCGGGCTTTAGAGGAAGCTGGGAAGTGCTTGAAACGACGCGCAAGGAGTATGTGATCAAGCTTTGATCTCGCATCGCGCCGGACTTTACAAAAGGCGATCGATGTCCGTGTCGGAAAATCCGTATCGGCTCATAATGCCGCGGTGCCATGAAACTTTCCCAGCAAATCATGACTGCCTCCGCTTCCCGCGCTCCGACTAAGGCTTCATTCAGGGTGAATGTGACCGTCACGTTCGATCCGTTTCCGGCCGCGGGCCGGTGTAGCGGAGAATCCAGAGCCCCTGGTTCTTGTCAGTTATGTAAATGAAGCCGCGCCGGTCCACGACCACGTCCTCGGTCTGAACAACCAGCTTGTCTTCCGGCATAGGGCCGTAGCGTCGGACTGGCTCCGGCGGGATGAAGTAGCCGACCTCGCGCGGAAGCCGAGTATTCGAGACGTCATAGACCCTGAGCCCGGCGTTGAAGTGCGCGATATAGAACAGATCGCCTTGTTTCTGGACATCGGGATGATGCTGGTGGTGGTTGATGTTGTGCGGTCCGCGCCAGCCGCCACGAGTTGTGAAATCCGAATAGGGAGCGCCTTCGGGTGGCACTGGTTCGGGCAACAGCGACAGCAGAAAGGGTTCACTGGAATCGGAAATATCGACGATCGAAGCGTGATGCATCGGACCAAGTCCATAGGTGACGTTCTCCGAATTGGCGAAGGCAATGCCGCGCTCTGGAATCGGCAGCACGCTATGCACACCGAAGCGCGAGTGAAACGGAGGGCTGAAGCTCAGGCCGCCGACCTGCCTCGGCTGGGAGACATCGCTAATATCGAGCACAACGATTCCCGCCGCACCATAAGGCAAATAGACAAGATCGCCAGTGACATAAGGCGGGCCGTGCAGCGAGACATCCTCGCCCGTGCTGGCGCAGAAGGCGCCGCACATGCATTGCGGCTTCAGTCGCAACCGGTAGCGATCGGCGGTCTCCTGGTCGGCGGCGGGCTTCGCAGCCGCAAAGCTCTCGCCGCCGGCCTCGTGCTGGCCCGGCACCCACCAGCGTCCGGCTTCGCGCGGATTCGAGCGATCCGAAATATCGAGGATGACGTAGATGTTGCCCCTGTAACCCGGCATGCCGGCGGCAAGGTGGACATAACGTCCACCGGGATAGAGGTTGCGATGCGTGCCGTTTCCGCCGGTGCGGTAGTGACTGAGTTGTTTCGGATTGATGGGGTCCGCGATATCCCAGATCAGAACGCCTTCGCCGAACGGTGCGTCGGGGTCACCGCCGAAATTAGCAAAGGGCTTTTCGAGGGCGGTCACCATCGTGTCGCCGGACAAATCTATTTGTAGAGTCCAAGTATTCGTGCCGAGATAGGGCACGAACTTGACCGTCTCGGGCTTGGCCGGGTCGGTCACGTCCACGATGCTCCAGCCGGAGTGCCAGAAGTGCCCAGTGTAGAGATACCAACGTTCGCCAACCTGCCTGATCGCCATTTTGAAGGCTGGGCGATGATCGAGATCGGTATAGCCCACAGCTTCGACATTGTGGGCGAAAGCGCCAGGGGGCGCTGGCGACGAAGCTGGAACGGGTTGGGCAAGGGCCTCGCAGACAAGACCGGATTGAGATGTCGCGGCGATCGTCGCGCCGATGAGCGGCACTTTCAGCATCTGGCGGCGTGAAATCTCGGAATTTTTCAAAGCGCGTCTCCCGGATTTTGCAGCTTTCCGGATTTTGCAGATTCCGATACTTTCCGTCCAATATCGTTTGAGCCATGGGTAATTCTATTTGGGAAATTAAAGGCTGAAGATGAACCACAAGCTGATGCAGTCCTTCATGGCCGTCGCCGAAGAGCTGCATTTCGGGCGCGCGGCAGCGCGCTTGCATATCTCACAGCCGCCCCTGACAAAGCAGATCCAGCAACTGGAACAGGCGATGGGTGTGCGCTTGCTGGAGCGCACCAAGCGCAAGGTCGAACTGACTGCGGCGGGGCGTGTGTTCCTTGATGAGGTTAGGGCCGTGCTTCAGCAGACAGAGCAGGCGGTGGAGCTTGCTCGCAAAGCCGATCGTGGCGAAACCGGCCATCTTGCTGTCGGATTCATCGACGCGGCTATCTACAGCGTGGTGCCTTCTGTCGTCCAACGCTTCACCAAGCGCTATCCCGAGGTCGAGTTGAGCCTGACCGACCTGCGCATTCCCAATCAAGTCAGGGCTGTGGCCGAACGCCAGCTCGATATCGGTTTTGTTCATCCTCCCGTCGTTCACAACGCATTGAAGGTCGAAAGCATACTGGTCGAACCCCTGATCGTGGCCTTGCCGGAAACGCATCGGCTGGCCTCGGAAGCAGAGGTCGCGCTAGCCGACTTGGCCTCCGAAGCGTTGATTCAGTTCCCGCGCAGCATCAATCCATCCCTCTATGACGAGATCGTCGGGTTGTGCCGTTCATCCGGGTTCAGCCCGAGGATCGTTCGAGAAGCAACGCCGAAGCAGACAATCATCGGACTTGTATCCGTCGGGCTGGGCGTCTCGCTGCTGCCCGCCTGTCTGCAAAATTTGCGCCGGAGCGGCGTCGTTTATCGCCCTATCCAGGGACGAACCTTGTCTATCGACACTTCAATCATCTACCGGCATGAACAACCCTCGCCGGTGCTGAAGGCCTTCCTCGACATCGTCCGCGAGACGACGCAAAAAGATTCAAATCCCGTCTCTCTTCAAGCTTCATGACCGAATTTCTATAGGCATCCGGGATTTTTAGTGTGAGGTCCTGCTTCCGGTAGCTTCATCGTTCAATCAGCGATTATTTGGCACTCGCGGCCTTGAGATGTTACCTATTTGACCGGAATTCGCCGGAGCCGGCTTCGAAGCCTGTCGTCGGAAGCCGTCCTCAGATTCTGACGGCAAGCGTTTCCAGCCCGTGGAAATGATACGTGTCACGGAAGCGCGGCTGTTCGGCCATTTGGAGCCGCGGCAGGCGTTCGAACAAGGTTTTCAGCGACACCTGCAATTCGAGCCGAGCGAGCGGCGCGCCGATGCAGAAATGGATGCCGGCGCCGAACGATACGTTCTTCTGGTCGGCGCGGTCCGGCCTGAAGGCGAGGGGCTCGGCAAACGCAGTAGGGTCGCGATTGGCCATGCCGAGCAGCAGACCGATCGTTTCGCCCGGCTGGACGATGATCCCCGGCTCGGCCTCGACCTCCTGATAGGCGTAGCGCGTGAACATGTGTAGCGGCGCGTCGAAGCGCAGGCACTCTTCGACCGTCGCGGCTGTTGCTTCCGGTGAGGCGAAGAAGCGGCGCGGGTCGCCGCCTTGCGCAAGGATCGAGCGCACCGCATTGCCGGTCTGGTGGACAGTTGCTTCATGGCCGGCATTGAGCAAAAGGATGGCCGAGGACACCAGCTCGTCCTCCGACAGTTTCTGGCCGTCCTCCTGTGCCGCAATCAGCAGCGACAGAAGATCCGCGCCCGGCCTCTTTCGCCGCTCGGCGACGTAGCCGCGCAGAAAATCGGAAAAGTCGCGCGCGGCGCGATTGGCCGTGTCCTCCGTCCCGCGGGTGCGGCCATGCATGTACATGGCGACCATCCGATGCGACCAGTCGAGCAGCTGCGGCCCCATGTCGACCGGCACGCCGAGCATTTCCGCAATGATGGTGATCGGCAAGGGAGCTGCGAATGCCGGCAGCAGGTCGACTCCTCCTGGTTCGAAACGGTCGATCAGTTCGTTGGCCAGCGCCTCGACACGTGGCCTGAGCCGCTCGACCTGGCGCGAGACGAAGGCGCGGTTGACCAGCGTTCTGAGCCGTGTGTGGACAGGCGGCTCCAGCTCCAGCATCGAATTGGCCTCGATGCCGTCGAACGCGCTGAGGTGCGTGCGGTCCTGACCGATGCCTCGGCTGTCCGGAATGCCGGCCGGGTTCTGCCGGCCGAAGCGGCGATCGCGCAGCAGCCGGTTGACGTCGTCGAAGCCGCCAAAGCACCAGAAACCAAACTCCTCCCAGAAGAAGGCGTTCGATGCGCCATGCAGGAAGGCGTAGGCTTCGTACGGATTCTGGAAGAACGCCGGCTCGTGCGGATCGAGCCGCAGGCGGCGCGTGGCTGGATCAAAAGCAAGGTAGGGCGGCTTCAATTCGGTCATGCCAGATCATTAGCGCGGCTTGCCAGTCTGGTGCCAGACCGTATGTTGGCCCTCCAGTGAGGTGAGCCGCCGAAGCGGTTGCGGAAGGACGGTTTTCATGAATGTGATCGTGGTCGGTGCAGGCATTGCCGGGCTATCCACGGCGTGGTCACTGGTCAGGGCCGGGCACCTCGTCTCGATCGTCGAGCAGGGACCGATCCCCAATCCGCTTGCCGCGTCGGGCGACCATCATCGCATCATCCGCCGCGCCTACCGGGCCGGAACGGGCTACGGCCGGCTGATCACCGAAGCCTATGAAGCCTGGGATGAGATGTGGGCCGATCTCGGCGAAAGCCATCTCGATCCGCGCGGCTTCATCTGCATTTCGCGCCAGCCGGGAGATGAGGCCGAGGAATACCGAGAAGGCATGGAAGCCGGGAACTACCCGTTCGAATTGTTCGAGCCGGATGCCGCGGTCGAACGCTGGCCGTTCCTGCAGCCTGGTTCATTCCGCTATGCGTATTTTTCGCCGGACGGCGGCGCGCTGCACTGCCGCAAGATCGCCGCCGGCCTCGCCAGGTGGCTGCGCGCGAACGGCGCCAATGTCTACGAGAACAGCAAGGTGGTCGAGATCGACGCCGAGGCCGGGCATATCGTGCTGGCAGGCGGCGAAACGATGCAGGCCGACCGGATCGTCGTCGCTGCCGGCGCCTGGGTGCTGAAACTGTTCCCGGAGCTGGACGGCGAGCTGAAAACCTGGCGCACCGCGCTCGCCTATGTCGAACCGCCGGCGGATCTGCAGGCAGCCTGGCAGGCAGCGCCGGTTGTCCTCGACATTGGCGGCACTGTCGACGGCTACGCAATCCCGCCGACAGGCGGCGCCGGCATGAAATTCGGCTCGGGCCTGCACAGGGTGCCGACCAGCGATGCAGACTGGAACCGTCAGCCGGTACCGGGCGAGGGTGAGGCGATCCGCAACCTGTTTTCGCCGCCGATCGCTCGTATCGAGGAGTACAAGGTCACCGAAGTGGTCACCTGCGCCTACACATTCACCGCCGACGAGAAGTTCCTGGCCCACCGGAAAGGCAGATGCCTGATCGTCTCGGCCTGCTCCGGCCACGGCTACAAGTTCGGCGCGGCGGTCGGCAGAAGGGTTGCGGCCTGCGTCGGCAGTGGCGATGTCGGCGGCCTGAAGAAATGGCTCAGGGCGGAGGTGGCCTGAGCGCTAATACTGGCAATGCCTCGGAATATGCACGCGGCGCCAGCTGGATGAGCCCTCCCTGACCACCACGCGGCGGGCCACTGTCTGATAAGACGCCGGAATGTCGATGATGCGCCGTTGCTCCGGCCGCACCAGAACCTCTTCGGCGACGCTCTCGTATTCGGCGGGGAGGACAACGCGCCGCCGGCGTTCCGGCTCAACCACGACGATCTCGGCCACCCGTTCATAGCGCGCCTTGTGCCTGACCTTGCACAGCACCTGGCGGCCATCGATGATGCGCCATTCCCAGGAATAGCCGCCGTCATCGACCCTCACGGACCGGTAGATGGTGCGGGTGATGGCGGGCACGATCTCGTAGCTGACGCGCGCCGGCGCGATCTGCACCACGCGCTCGCGCGTCCCGTAGATCGGCGCTTCATACTGCACCTGCTGGCCGGCTGGGCTGACGAGCACGTCCTCGTAGACCGTGTCGTAGAAGGCCGGCCGATTGACCTGCTCGTAGCATTCGACCGCGCGTCCGCCGGCCGCCGTTTCCGACATTGTGCCGAGCATGGTCAGGCCGGCAATGGCGAAGGAAAAAGCTTTCCTGGTCATGGAACTCCCCCTGTTTGAACCGCATGAAGCGGGTTCAACGTTGAACTGTAGGGAAAGCCATGTCGTGGAAAAGGCGATTCATCAAACTTCGTTAATTCGACTACCTGAGTCCGACAGACAAATTCTTGCTGCCAATTAAGCATCCGCTAACAATCAACGAATAACATTTGACGTATTCGAGTTGATTGACTTGGTCGCTGGTCAGGAACGTCGTGGGGGGACGTAGCTGGCCATCCGGTGTCGCATGCGATCCCGCGTTTTCCGCATATCTCGTCCTGCAATAATCCTTTCAGTAAATGTGACGTTGCCCTTGGATCCTCCACCCAGGCTGCAAGTCGTACCTGTGGCGGCGTTCCTTTGCGAGCGCCGGGCAAATGGAGGCCGACATGCCCGCAGAACTTGTTCCGAAATCCGTTGTGCAACTGCCGGCACCGACGGCTTCCACCGCAAGCCATGAACTCACCGACCTTTGCCTGGCACTCTGGGCCAGAATGGGATTGTCCTGGAAGCCTGCCGTCGAATGGTTCCCACGCGTGGTCGTTCTGCATTCGGCGATCTACCGCACGATGTTCGACTCCTCGTCGGAAGGGGACATCGATGCCGTTCTTCTGGCCGATGAGCGGCGTAACTCGCCGCTGGACAACCTGCGTGACCACATTCCGCTGGCGATGGTGCCTGTCATCGATCTGGGCGGCCGTGCCGGCCGGTTCGCGGATGTACATTTCGATCTGATGCAGCAAACGACTTGGGCGGAGACGGCAAAATGCATACTCGATTTTCGCCGCCGCCGCCAACAGCTTGCCGCGCACATCCGTTCGACAAATACGCCCGAAACGCGCTTTCTTGCGCATGCCTTCGCCGCCGGCAGAAGCATCGAAGCCAAGCGCTATCCGATGACGTCGGCCTCCATAAGCTATCCGGGCTTTCCGTCGGCGGCCAAGACAATCCCGATCGCCGAAGATCTCTCCCATCGCGGACTTCTGCTTAAGACCTTCTTCGACCGCGTGCATGAGTGCGGCGCCTGCGGGTCGCGGCGGCTTACCGTTCGCGAGGAATGTCCCTCCTGCCGTTCGGCCGATATGTTCGAGGCCGAGCTTATTCATCATTATCGTTGCGCGGCTCTTCGTCCTGAAGGCGATTTTCGGCAGGGAAGCGCACTGGTCTGCCCCAAATGCAGCCAGCAATTGCGTCACTATGGAAAGGACTATGACAAGCCCGGCCACTCGCAAATCTGCAGGAGGTGCAAGGATTCGACATCGGAGCCGGCTGTTGGATTCGTCTGCCAGGATTGTGATGCGCGGGCTGATGGCGACAGCGTTAAACGTATCGACCTTTTTTCCTACGCACTCACGGATCAGGCGCTGTCTCTGCTCACCAGTCCGGAGAAAAAGCTGCCAACGTCCTTGTTGGGGTTGCCGCCGTCCCTGGTTCAGGAACTCGACCGCGCACGCATGACCGGAGCGAAGGGCCCGCCGTTGGCGGTCACGGAATTGCGTTACGGAGCACGAGAGTCGCTCATAAAATCAAAGGGCCAGGACGTCTTTGAGAAACTGCGCCGTCTCTTCATCGAAAACCTGAGCAATTACCTTGCGGAGACAGGATCGGTGCACAAAGGCGCCGCCGCCGACTATTTCATCATGACGGCGAAGGGCGACGCAACATTGTCGGAGCAGATATCGGCAATGCTTTCAATCTGCGAGGCGTCTTTGGGCGAAAAGCTTGATCCTCGCCCTCGGGTGGCGACCAAAACGGGGCAAGCCTCGCGTTGAATGATCTCGAACTCGGATTTGCGTTCCTGCTAGCTCAATCGACGGCGAGCCTGGCCTCCGTTTTCTGGTACACGCTGGTCTTTGAGTTCCCCCGCTACATCATTCCGTTCGTCGCGGCCGCTGTGACCATGCGTTCGCGTGATGCCGCGGGTTCGATTGACCATGAGCGACCATTACGGCCCAATGTAAGCATCATTCTGGTTGGCCATAATGAGGCTGAGTCCATCGAAACCTGCGTCCGCTCGTTGCGGGAACAGTCTTTCAATGACTTCGAAGTTGTCATTGTCAGTGATGGTTCGACCGATCGGATGAGCAGGGTCTCGCAAGCTCTGGTCAAGAGAGGTTATGCCTCGCGCATCATTTCGACGGATCTGCGGGGCGGCAAGGCGAGCGGGATCAATCTGGCGTGCCGCGTAGCCAAAGGCGACATACTGATCAATGTCGATTGCGACTGTTCGTTTGATCGGTACGCGATCGAGAATATTCTCGGCCCCTTTTCGGATCCAGCGGTTGGAGCGGCATGCGGCGATATTGCACCGCGCAACGGCCACGCGAGTATCGTCGCCCAGTTTCAGGAGATCGAATATTTGCAGTCGATTTCGGTCGGAAAGCGTATTGCTGGAGCTCTCGATCAGGTCGTTTGCATTTCGGGAGCGTTCAGCGCCTTCAGGCGCAAAGCCCTTTTGGGGGTTGGGGGGTTCGACGTAGGCGGTGGCGAGGATCTGGATGTCACGCTGAGATTGCGGCGGGCGGGCTGGCGCATGGCCTATGTACCGGATGCGATCTGCTATACGGACGTCCCGATAACCGCATACCAATATATCCGCCAGCGATTGCGCTGGGAACGCGATGCCATTTGGCTACGCTTTCGCAAACACTACCGCCTGTTTCATGTCTCGGACTCGGGTTTCCGGCTTCCGGAGGCCCTACACCAATGGGATTTCCTCCTTTTCAACGTCGTTGGTGCCGCGATATTCCCGCTCTATCTCGTCTGGCTCGCCCTCCAGTACGGCTCTTTCACGCCCGCGATCCTCATCGGCATGCAGTGCGGCCTCCTGGTTCTCGACGTGTTTGTGCTGGCGCTGGCCAGTTGGACCACCGAGCGGCGGGGGTTCTGGCGAAGCATATGGTTCCTGCCCGGCTACTCCCTGTTCATGACCTATGTGATGAGACCCGTTCGATTGATCGCCTATATCGATGAATGGGTGTTCTCAGGTTCACATCGCGACAACTACACGCCGATCAAAGTTCGGCTAGAGCGGCCCTGGTAGAGAACGAGTTTCAGATGAAATACATTCGAAAACATGTCCGAGTGGACAATCTGGGAAAACAGCAGCGCGCGAATGTGGGAAGTTGGGGTCGCATCGTTTACCTCGCTCTCCTCGGTTTGTTTTCCTCTTCGATCGTCTACTACCTCATTGGTGATGCGGTCGTCTTGTCAGCGGACGGTATTGTCCTGAAGGATCGGTATGCCGTCGATGCCGCCTATCCGGCCAAGGTGACGCATGTCTTTGTCAAGGCGGGAGACAAGGTCGAGCCCGGTACATTGCTCGTCGAGCTTGAATCGTTCGACATGGTCAAGGAGATCGCGGAGCTGCTGTTGCGACAGGGTGAACTCGCCGTTCGCGAGGGCCAGCTCCACAGCCGACACGAAGCGATCCAGTCCGTGATGCCGCTGGCCGAGCGGACAGCGCGTGAAACCAGGACGACACTTGCGAGAATCGACACCATCGTCACGGCAGGCATCGTCTCGACTTCGACGAAGGACGAAGCCGTTCGTGGCAGCTTCCAGGCCGCCGAACATCTGGCTGATCTGACCGGTCAACTGCAAGCGACCAAATCCGAACTCGCCCTGGTGGCGCAATTCCGTGCGAGATCGGGCGAGGCTATGGATGAGGTAAAGGCCATATATGACGGCGGAAACATCCGCTCGGTCACGGAGGGGGTCGTTGGCGCCAAGGTGCCGGTCCCTGGCCAGGTGCTGCGGTTCGGCGATCCGCTTCTACAGATCGACGGCGGCAAGTCCTACGTCCTCGCCTATCTGCCGGACAACTATCTGTTTTCGCTGCGCGAAGGAATGGCGGTCGACGTGGGTAACGGAACCGAGCGTGCAAGAGGAACAGTCGAAAAGATTCTGTCGGTCGCCGACGCGTTGCCGGACGAGTTTCAGAACATGTTCCGGCCCCGCGACAGGTCAAGGCTGATCCGTATCGCACTCGATGAGTCGAATTCCTTCGCGGTCTCGCAAAAAGTATCAGTGAGTGGTTGCGCGTTCGGCTTCTGTTGGGCCAGGTAATGCCTGCTTAATCCCGCGGAGGCAGCTACTTAGCCGTCCCGGGAACGCAGTCAATCTTCCTCGCCCGATACGACGTTCCAGGTCCTTCGCGTTGCGAGCGACGCCAGTGCCACCATGGCCGCGCGAAACCGTGGGATCAAAGAGGTGAAGTCAATCCACCAGGATCCGTGCCGCATCCTCCGGGCACCGTCCGGCAAGCTTGATTCGTTTTAACCAAGTGGCTAGGAGAGGCGGCCTTGCGCTAGGGTGAGCCGGCATCCTATTTACACAATAACGATCCAGAACCGATTCTGCCCGATTGCAAATCTCCGGCGCCGGAATCCCATCCTCAAAAAGGGATAGTCCATGAAGAACCCCGTCGAAACCTACATGAACCTCGTTCCGATGGTGGTCGAACAGACCAATCGCGGCGAGCGGGCCTACGACATTTTCTCGCGGCTCCTCAAGGAGCGCATCATTTTCATCACCGGCCCGGTCGAGGATGGCATGGCGACGCTGGTCTGCGCGCAGCTGCTGTTCCTCGAGGCGGAGAATCCGAAGAAAGAAATCAACCTCTATATCAACTCGCCCGGCGGCGTCGTCACCTCCGGCATGGCGATCTACGACACCATGCAGTTCATCAAGCCTGCGGTGTCGACGCTCTGCATCGGTCAGGCCGCCTCGATGGGCTCGCTGCTCTTGACGGCGGGCCACAAGGATATGCGCTTTGCCACGCCGAACGCCCGCATCATGGTCCACCAGCCTTCCGGCGGTTTCCAGGGCCAGGCTTCCGACATCGAGCGCCATGCCCAGGACATCATCAAGCTGAAGCGCCGCCTCAACGAGGTTTACGTCAAGCACACCGGCAAGAGTTATGATGAGATTGAAAAAACGCTCGACCGTGACCATTTCATGACTGCCGACGAGGCCAGGGATTTCGGCCTCATCGACAAGGTCATTTCGTCACGTGAGCCGGTCGAAGGTATTGCCTTATAGGCCCGCGGTGGCTCCGCGGTGGCAATGAGTGGCGGGATCACGCGCTTTTGGCGCAGCTTGCGGCATTTCGGCCACAATTGGCTGTTCCCTCGACGGGTGCAATTGCCTACGTTAAGGCTATGTTGATTTTCGACGGCTTAGCTTTGCGTGGGGTTGTTCGAATCATTGCCCCGTTTTCCGATTTGTGTTTCGTACGGAATGCGTTGCGGGAGCCGGGGCACTGGCGGCGGCGGATTCCCGCGATAGATTGAATATGCGCCCTTTCAACCAGACCATCGGCGGGCGGCCATGAAAGGACATGAAAATGAGCAAGGTCGGCAACAACAGCGGTGATTCCAAGAACACGCTTTATTGCTCGTTTTGCGGCAAAAGCCAGCACGAAGTGCGCAAGCTGATCGCCGGGCCGACGGTGTTCATCTGCGACGAATGCGTCGAACTGTGCATGGACATCATCCGCGAGGAGAACAAGACCTCGATGGTGAAGTCGCGCGAGGGCGTGCCGACCCCGCAGGAAATCCTCAAGGTTCTCGACGACTACGTCATCGGCCAGCCTTACGCCAAGCGCGTGCTGTCGGTGGCCGTCCACAACCACTACAAGCGCCTCGCCCATGCCGGCAAGAACAACGACGTCGAGCTGGCGAAGTCGAACATCCTGCTGATCGGCCCGACCGGCTGCGGCAAGACGTTGCTGGCGCAGACGCTGGCCCGCATCATCGACGTCCCCTTCACCATGGCCGACGCGACGACGCTGACCGAGGCCGGCTATGTCGGCGAGGACGTCGAAAACATCATCCTGAAGCTGTTGCAGTCGGCCGACTACAATGTCGAGCGCGCCCAGCGCGGCATCGTCTATATCGACGAGATCGACAAGATCTCGCGCAAGTCGGACAATCCCTCGATCACCCGCGACGTGTCGGGCGAGGGCGTGCAGCAGGCACTTTTGAAGATTATGGAAGGCACTGTCGCCTCCGTGCCGCCGCAGGGCGGCAGGAAGCATCCGCAGCAGGAATTCCTGCAGGTCGACACCGCCAACATCCTGTTCATCTGCGGCGGCGCTTTCGCCGGCCTGGACAAGATCATCTCGGATCGCGGCAGGAAGACCTCGATCGGTTTCGGCGCCATCGTCGCTTCGCCCGAGGATCGCCGCACCGGCGATGTTTTCCGCCTGGTCGAGCCTGAGGATCTGTTGAAGTTCGGCCTCATTCCCGAGTTCGTCGGCCGTCTGCCGGTCCTGGCGACGCTGGAGGATCTCGACGAACCGGCGCTGATCCAGATCCTGACCGAGCCGAAGAACGCGCTGGTCAAGCAGTATCAGCGGCTGTTCGAGATGGAGAATGTCGACCTGACCTTCCATGAGAACGCGCTGTCGGCGATCGCCAAGCGCGCCATCGAGCGCAAGACCGGCGCACGCGGCCTGCGTTCGATCATGGAAGCGATCCTGCTCGACACCATGTTCGAGCTGCCGGCACTGGAAGGCGTGCGCGAAGTGGTTATTTCGGAAGAGGTGGTGTCAGGCAACGCCAGGCCGCTCTACATCTATTCCGAGCAGAAGGAAAAGAAGGGCAACGTCAGCGCCTGACGTGAGCCGGCAATGGATTTTTCTGAAACGGCGCCGCAGGGCGCCGTTTTGCTGTCGCACACCGCGTACGGCGCCGCGTAGTTGCTGCGGATTGGAGGGACGGACCGTGTTGACCCTTGATCTTTACCCCCTGTGCCTCCAACTAAAGGCGGAAGGCCGTGGTGCCGAATTCTGTGCTGTAAAACTCCCGTCACAAACGGTGGTAGGCGGAACGATCCCCGGTCGTTAATATGAGATTCGCGGTTGGCCCATTGGCGGCCGCGACATGAAAGGTTGGACAATGGCCAAATTATCCAAGGCTCCCAGCGACGGCGTCTTCGCAGTCCTCCCACTGCGCGACATCGTGGTGTTCCCGCACATGATCGTTCCGCTCTTCGTCGGGCGTGAAAAGTCGATCAAGGCGCTGGAAGAAGTGATGGGTCAGGAAAAGCAGATCCTGCTCGCGACCCAGATGAATGCCGCCGACGACGATCCGGAGCCCGATGCCATCTTTGACATCGGCACGCTCGCCAATGTGCTGCAATTGCTGAAACTGCCGGATGGCACCGTGAAGGTGCTGGTCGAAGGTGCCTCGCGCGCGAAAATCGTCGCGTTCACCGACCGTCCCGACTTCCATGAGGCCCGTGCTGCGGCGCTGGTCGAACCGGAGGAGGAAGAGGTCGAAGTCGAGGCGCTGGCACGTTCCGTGGTCACCGACTTCGAGAACTACGTCAAGCTGAACAAGAAGATCTCGCCCGAAGTGGTGGGTGCTGCCAGCCAGATCGACGACTATTCCAAGCTCGCCGACACGGTCGCTTCGCACCTTGCCATCAAGATCCCCGAGAAGCAGGAGATGCTCGCCACGCTGTCCGTCAAGGAACGGCTGGAAAAGGCGATGGGCTTCATGGAAGCCGAAATCTCGGTGCTGCAGGTGGAGAAGCGCATCCGCTCGCGCGTCAAGCGCCAGATGGAGAAAACGCAGCGCGAATACTACCTCAACGAGCAGATGAAGGCGATCCAGAAGGAGCTCGGCGAGGGTGAGGACGGCCGCGACGAGGCCGCCGAGATCGAGGCGCGCATCAAGAAGACCAAGCTCTCCAAGGAGGCCCGCGAAAAGGCGGAGGCCGAGCTGAAGAAGCTGCGGACGATGTCGCCGATGTCAGCTGAATCGACCGTCGTGCGCAACTATCTCGACTGGCTGCTGTCGATCCCATGGGGCAGGAACTCCAAGGTCAAGCAGGACCTGGCCTTTGCCCAGAATGTGCTCGATACCGATCATTTCGGCCTCGACAAGGTCAAGGACCGCATCGTCGAATATCTCGCTGTGCAGAGCCGCCAGAAGAAGCTGAAGGGGCCGATCCTGTGCCTCGTCGGACCTCCCGGCGTGGGCAAGACCTCGCTCGGCAAGTCGATCGCCAAGGCGACCGGCCGTGAGTTCATCCGCATGGCGCTGGGCGGCGTGCGTGACGAGGCCGAGATCCGTGGTCACCGCCGCACCTACATCGGCTCGATGCCTGGCAAGGTCATCCAGTCGATGAAGAAGGCGAAGAAATCCAACCCGCTCTTCCTGCTCGATGAGATCGACAAGATGGGCCAGGATTTCCGCGGCGATCCGTCATCGGCTTTGCTCGAGGTGCTCGATCCCGAGCAGAACTCGACGTTCATGGACCATTACCTCGAGGTCGAATACGACCTGTCGAGCGTGATGTTCGTGACGACGGCGAACACGCTGAACATCCCTGCGCCTTTGATGGACCGCATGGAGATCATCCGTATCGCCGGCTACACCGAGGACGAGAAGATCGAGATCGCCAAGCGTCACCTGATGCCCAAGGTGATCCGCGACCACGCGTTGCAGCCGAAGGAGTTCTCCGTCGGCGAGGACGCGATCCGCGGCATCATCCAGACCTACACCCGTGAAGCGGGCGTCAGGAGCCTGGAGCGCGAGCTGATGAAGCTCGGGCGCAAGGCGGTGACCGAGATCCTGAAGACGAAGAAGAAGACGATCAACATCACGGCGGACAATCTTGCCGATTACCTTGGTGTTCCGCGCTTCCGCTTCGGCCAGGTCGAGAGCGACGATCAGGTCGGCGTGGTCACCGGGCTCGCCTGGACGGAAGTCGGCGGCGAGCTGTTGACGGTGGAAGGTGTCATGATGCCCGGCAAGGGCCGCATGACCGTGACCGGCAATCTGCGCGACGTGATGAAGGAATCGATTTCGGCGGCGGCGTCCTATGTCCGCTCGCGGGCCATCGATTTCGGCGTCGAGCCGCCACTGTTCGACAAGCGCGATATCCACGTCCACGTGCCGGAGGGTGCAACCCCGAAGGACGGACCGTCGGCTGGCGTGGCGATGGCGACGGCGATCGTCTCGGTGCTGACCGGTATCCCGGTCAGGGCCGATGTGGCGATGACTGGCGAGATCACGCTGCGCGGCAGGGTGCTGCCGATCGGCGGCCTTAAGGAAAAGCTGCTTGCCGCACTCCGCGGCGGCATCAAGAAGGTGCTGATTCCGGAAGAGAACGCCAAGGATCTGGCGGAGATTCCGGAGAACGTGAAGAGCGGCATGGAGATCATTCCGGTCTCACGGGTTGGCGAAGTGTTGCGCCATGCGCTGGTGCGCATGCCGGAACCGATCCAGTGGGTCGAACCCGTCAATGCGCCGGCCGTGGTCGATGTCGGAGACGAGGCTGGTAAATCGCTGGCGCATTAGTGCTTGCTAAAGTTGCAATGCACAAAGAGAGAGCCGGGCCTTGAGCCCGGCTTTTTCATGTGAAGAACCGCGGATTTCCGGGCTTTTTTCGACTTTCCCGGCGCTTTTCGACTTGGTTGCCGGAGCGCTTCTTTCTAAAGTCCGTTTCCTGCCGGATGAGTCGAGTGTTCCGGTTTTCTCATGGAAGGGAATTTTTATGAACAAGAACGAACTGGTGTCCGCTGTCGCCGATGCCGCGAGTATTTCGAAGGGTGACGCGCAGTCGGCGGTTGATGCGGTGTTTTCCGTGATCACCGGCGAACTGAAAAAGGGCGGCGATGTCCGGCTTGTCGGCTTCGGAAATTTCACCGTGTCAAAACGCGCCGCGTCGACCGGCCGCAATCCGCAGACCGGTGCGGAAGTGAAGATCCCGGCGCGCACCGTGCCGAAGTTCTCGGCCGGCAAGGGCCTCAAGGACGCGGTCAACTAGGCGCCTCCTTAAGTCTTTCAGAGAAAAGAAAAGCCGGCATATCCGGTTTTTCTTTTCTGTTGGAAAAGGCGGCGCTATGCCGTCGGCGCGTCCGTGCGCATCAAGCCTTCTTTCTTGAGATCGGTCCACAGCGCCGATGGCAGCTTTGCGTCGAGCAGGGAGCGATTGCTTTCGACTTCGCCCGGCCGCTGGCCGCCGGGGATTACCGAGACGACGGAAGGATGCAGCAGCGGGAACTGCAGCGCCGCCTCGATCAGGCGCACGCCGTGGCGTTTGCAGACGGCCTCGATGCGGGTGACGCGGTCGATGATGTCCTGCGGCGCCTCCGAATAATTGTAGTAGGCGCCGGGCTTCGGCCCGGTTGCCAGGATGCCGGAATTGTAAGGCCCGCCGAGAACGATGCCGATGCCGCGTTGCTGGCATAGCGGCAGGAAAGACTGCAGCGCTTCCTGCTCCAGCAGCGTGTAACGCCCGGCAAGCAGGAACAGATCGAAATCGCCGCGCTCGGCCAGCGTCTGGGCAACCTGCCACTCGTTGATGCCGCCGCCGAATGCCTTGATCACGCCCTGGTCGCGCAATGCCAGCAATCCGTAGTAGCCGGAGCTCATGAATTCCTGGATGTGCTGGTCCGAGGCTTCCTTGCTGCCATGGGTGAAGATGTCGACATCGTGCACGAAGAGGATGTCGATGCGGTCGACGCCGAGCCGTTCCAGCGAGGCTTCGAAGGAGCGCATGACGCCGTCATAGCTGTAATCGTAGACCTCGCGGCGCGACGGCGTGTCGAAGAACTTGCCGATGCCGGTGCGCTGCTCCGGCGGGCAGGCGCGCATTATGCGCCCGACTTTGCTGGACAGCACGTAGTCGTCGCGCTTCTTCGAACGCAGGAACGGATTGAGCCGCGTTTCGGCTAGGCCCAGCCCATAGAGCGGCGCGGTGTCGTAGTAGCGGCAGCCGACCCGCCATGCCGCCTCCAGCGTAGCATTGGCATCCTCATCGGAGACGGCGCGGTAAAGATTGCCGAGCGGCGCGGTGCCGAAGCCGAGCTCGGTGAAATTGATGCCGCCATTACCGATGCGGTCGAAATGCCGTGTCTTCATATGCTGCCGTTTCCTCATTTGGATTTGCCGTGACACTATCACGGCTGTAGCGCATCAAAAGCACTGCGTGTCGTTGGACACCGATTTTCGCGGTGATAGCATGAATGAAAACAAGCCGTTCGGGGCAAAGGTGACTGAGATATTCAAATGGTTCTCCGGCACCGGCAAGCTGGTGCAAATGTCATGACGGACGCCGGCGAAAACCTGTTTGGGATTGCGCTGAACGAGCTTGGCACCGTGCTGGAGCGTATCGACGCAAGCCGCATCGACGCCGCTTGCGCCATCTTGGCCGGTGCGAAAAAGATCGTCACCTATGGCTGCGGCCGCGAGGCGCTGCAGGTCAAGGGTTTTGCCATGCGGCTCTATCATCTCGGTCTGCCGGTGTCGGTCGTCGGCGACATGACCACGCCGCCGCTGGGCGCGGGCGATGTCTTCCTCGCCAGTTCCGGCCCGGGTGAGACGTCGACGGTGCTGACCTTGATGCAGGTCGCGCGCGAGGTCGGTGCCACCGTCCTGCTGCTCACCGCGCAAGCCGACAGCACTGCCGCGAAGCTGGCCGACCTCACACTGCTTATCCCGGCTCAGACCATGGCCGACGACCAGGGTCCCGAAAAGACATCCGTCCTGCCGATGGGCTCGGTTTTCGAAGGCGCGCTGTTCGTCCTCTTCGAAGTGATGGTGCTGAAGCTCAGGGATCTGACCGGCGTCTCGCCGGGAGCGATGCGCGGCCGCCACACCAATATGGAGTAGGTGTCATGCGCTACGAATTGATGCTGCCGCATCAGATACGCAAGGTGATCGCCGAAAACCGGCCGGTCGTGTTGCCGCTGGGTGTGCTTGAATATCACGGCGAGCACATGGCCGTCGGCATGGACACGCTGGCGGTGGTCAAGAGCCTGGAACTGTTCGAAAAAGAAGCCGAGATCGTCATTCTGCCGCCCTTCTATTACGGCGCGGCGAGCTATGCTGTTGCAGCACCGGAGGGCAGTGGTTCGCTGCAGGTCGGCGGCAATGTGCTGGCGCCATTTGCGGAAGAACTGTTCTATAGCCTGCTGCGCATCGGCTTCCGCAACATCCACGCCATCATTCACCACCAGACCGAAAATTTTGCCGCCGGCATGCCAACCGATCTCGCCTTCAAGGCCGCCGGCCGGCAGGCGATCTTCCGCTTCCTGGAGAAAGAACGTGGCGAAGGCTGGTGGGGCTCTGCGGCGATGGCCGACTATTATGCCGAGCACGCCGAGGGCAGCAATTTCTTCAACTGGGTGCAGGTGCATCCCCTAATGCCGGCTTCAATGCACAGCCGGTACCCGTTCGACCATGCCGGCACCGGCGAGACGTCGCTGATGCTGGCGCTGTACCCGGAAGCGGTGGATGCCGGCCGCTTCGCCGACAACACCGGCTGGTACACGGCAAGTGCGCCCGAAGCTTCGGCGGAATTGGGGCAAAAAGGGGTTGCCATGATCCTCGAGCATTTGCGAGCAACACTTTCGGGTTAGCGCGCTTTTCCCTTCTCCCGCAACAAGGGGAGAAGGGAGAGCCGGCGCAGTTATTTCACCGCGCCCGCTGTCATGCCCATGATCAGGTAACGCTCGAGCGCGATGCCGATGACGGCGAGCGGCGTGATGGCGGCGGTGGCAAGCGCTGCCATCGACCACCAGTTGATGCCTTGTGAGCCGGTCTGGCTGGCCACCATGACAGGAATGGTCTTTGCGTCGGTCGAGGTCAAAAGCGCTGCGAAGAAATACTCGTTCCAGCACAGCACCATCGCCAGGATGAAGGCGGCGACCATGCCCGGCAGCGCGATCGGCATGACGATGCGCAAGAAGGCGCCCCAGATCGACAGGCCGTCGACGAGTGCTGCCTCCTCCAGCTCCACCGGTATGGAGTTGAACTGGTCGCGCATGATCCAGATGACGATCGGCAGCACCATCAGCGTATAGAGCAGGATCAGCCCGACGCGTGTGTCGAGCAGGCCGACCTCCCGGTAAAGCACGAGGAAGGGCAAGGCCAAAACCACCGGCGGCAGGATCAGCTGAGACAGGAAGAAGAAGGAAATATCCTCGTTCCTGAACCAGGCAAACTTGTAACGATAGCGGGTCAGCCCGTAGGCGGCGAGGCTGCCGATGACGATGGCGAGGGTCGACGCACCGACCGAAGTGATGACCGAATTCATGAAACGCTTGATGAATTCGTCGCGCACCGTCGACGTCCGAAAGATCGAGTCCGGCGACAGGCCGAGCGAACGCCAGCCCTTCCAGTCGGGCCGGAAGTCGACGAACGGGATCAGATGGCCCTGGGTGACGTCGACCGCGGTCTTGAACGAAGTGGTTATTGTCCAATAGATCGGGAACAGGCAGATGAAGGCCCAGAAGATGAGCGCGCCGTAGATGAAGACGCGGTTGGCGACGAAGCTCGCCGGCGAGCGAATTTCGGAAGCGGCATAGTCGGTGGTCTGAACGCTCATCTTGCCGGCCCGATCAGTTGACGTTGCGCACGAAGCGGCTGGCGAACTTCAGCAGCCAGGTCACGAACACGATGATGATGATCAAATAGGCCATCGCCAGCATCGTGCCGTAGCCGACGTTCGAACGGTCGCGATATTCGCGGTAGATGAAACTGGACACCGAATCGGTCGCGCCGCCCGGCCCGCCGGAGGTGACGGTGATGATGATATCGGCGAGCTTCAGCTTGAAGATGATGCGCAGGATGACCGCTGTCACCGACACCGGCAGCATCAGCGGGAAGGTGACCTGCCAGAAGGTCTGCCAGGCAGTGGCGCCATCGACACGCGCTGCCTCGAGCACCTCGCGCGACATCGCCTGCAGGCCGGCGAGCAGCATGATCATCATGAACGGGATGAACGTCCACGCGTCGAGCACCATGATCGAGATGCGGGCGGTGATCGGGTTGGAGAAGAAGGCCGGGTTTTCCCAGCCGAGATGCCGTGCCAGTGTCGCGGCCGGCCCGAAGCGGTATTCCATCAGCGACTTGCCGATCATCCACGACACCGCCACCGGCGACAGCATCAGCGGCATGAGAAACACGACGCGGAAGAATTTTCGTGCCCTAATCTGCGCGTTGAGCAGCAGCGCCAGGCCGAAGGCGATGACATATTCGACGAACACCGCCAGCACGTAGAGCACCATGTTGAACAGCGCATTGCGATAATAGGCGTCGTTCAGCATCTGCCAGAAATTGTCGAGCCCGTTGAACTGCCGTCCGCTGAAGGAACTGAGGTTCCAGTCGGTCAGCGCGATGTAGAAGCCGAACAGCGTCGGGAAGATCACCATGGCAATGGTAAACAGCAGCGCCGGCAGCAGGAACAGAGCGCGCTGGCCGTCCTCGCCGCGCGTCAGCACCTGGCCGATGCCGAGCGCGACACCCCACAGCACGTAGGCATAGACCACCGGCCGCCAGGTGTCGAAGCCGATAGTGTCGACCTCGCTCTTGTAGAGGATTTGCAGCGCGATCACCGCCAGAAGGCCGAGCGTCGCAGCAGCCATCAGCGCCCAGCCAAGCCGTTTGCGGCTCCGCGGAATCAGGTCGGATGGCACGGCGCCTGCCGGCCATTCACTTGTCGACAAAGTCTGGTCAGCCAGGGTCCGGTCAGCCACGCGTCTTGCCTGTTCACAGGAGGCTCGATGACCGGCCGAGCCGATCGAGGCCGGGCCGGTAAAGCGGATGTCCGGCGGCTGTGCGCCGCCGGACCAGGTTTCACGATCTCAGCCTACATGCCGAGCGATGCCTTGTAGAGCTTGACCTGTTTGTCGCGGCCGATCTGGTCGGTCAGCTTCTCCCAGGCGGCTGCGATGGCGTCGGCGCCTTCCTGCGCCTTCATCTTGCCGGCAAAGGTGTTGGCCAAAATGTCCTCGGCGGCGCTGTAGTACTGGAAGATGCCGGGGATGCGCGGCTCGATCGCCGCGTTCGGATGGTTGTAGCTGTCGGCTTCCGACTTCAGATACGAGGTGATGAACGCCTCGTCGTAGCCCGCCGCCACCCATTCCGGAATGTTGAAATGCGAGTTGCGATAGGGCTGGAAACCCGACGGATAGGCCGCGCACCAGAGCGACAGGTCCTTGCCGCCGAGATGGGCAGCGGCAGACCATGCCGCCTTCTTCTTCTTTTCGTCGCTGTCGACGCGGGCCATGACGTAAACGCCCCAGCCGAGATAGGCGCAGTTCGGCGCATGGTTCGGGCCGCTGGCGAGCTTGTCCCACTGGCCGGTCTTGGAGTTGTAGACATCGTCCGAGCCCGGCAGGATCGAGAAGCCGGTGATGTCGCCGACGACCGAGGAATCGTTGGTCTTGACGTTCGAACCGACGTCGCCCCACCAGGTAACCATCGAACCGGTGCCTGCCAGGAATTGCTGGAAGGCGGTGGTGTTCGGGTCGGCGTTGATCTGGTCGGCAGGTTCGGAGGGCAGGGCATCGATGACGTCCTGGATCGCCCGCACCCATGCCGGATTGTTGACGCGCGGCTTCATCGTGTCGGCATCAAACAGCCAGGCCTTGTCATCGGGATGCTTGGCGTAGGCGCTGGCGCGGCTGCCGAGGAAATAAAAGCCGAAACCGCCCCAGGGCTTGGGCGCATCGAGATAGCCAAAGACATCCTGGCCTTTCACCTGCTTGCCCTTGAGGAATTTCGTCACCGCCTGCACCTGCTGCCAGGTCTTCGGCACGCCCCATTCGCCTTCTCCGCCGCCGTCCTTCCAGGCCTTGGCGAGGTCGGCATCGGCGAACACGTCGGTGCGGTAGTTGAAGTTATGCGCGTCGCCGTCGACCGTGACGCGATATTGCTTGCCGTCCCAGGTGCCGACCGGCGGCTGCAGATAGGCCACGACATCCTTCATGTCGATCTGGTCCTTGACCCAGTCCGGCATCTCGGAGGTGAGACCCTTGCCGCAGACGTCGCCTTCGAACGGTGCCCCCATTTCGATGATGTCGAAATCGACGGTGCCGGTCGCGATCGACTGCTGCAGGCGGGCGTTGTAGTCAGCCTGCGCCAGGTCGATCCAGTTGATCTTGGCGCCGGTATAGGTCTCCCACGGCTTCAGGAAGCCGCGAAACAGCACATTGTGCAGGTTCTGGTTGTTGAGGCCCATGAAGGTGAGTTCGACACCGGCGAATTCGCCTTCCTTGACATTGGCCTTGGTGGCGCCAAGGCAAAGCTCGCCGACCTGCTGGAAGTCGGCATCGGTCGGCTGACCCTTGCCGACACCCGGAATCTGCAGGATCTGCGCACGCAGGTCGTCGGCGGCCGCAGCCGTGCGCGTCAGCGCACCAAGCCCGGCGCTTGAGGCCGCCGCGAGGGCGGCCATGCTGGCCGCTCCCTTCAGCACGTCGCGGCGGGTGGCCCCGGCGCGGACAAGTTGGTTATAAAGGCTGACTTTCATTTCGTTCCTCCCAGAAGGTCAATTGTGAATTGGTTCAGATGGTGGAGCGCCGATTATGTTCCCCAACGACAGCGACTCCGGTAAATAGCGGCCCGAATTCTCCCTCCCGCGACGCTTGGCATTCAGTGCCGGACAAGCGTACCGGTGCGCCCGGAACAGGGTCATAAGCCGGACACTGTCACTATTCGCACAACGAAGTGCGGTGTCAACGTGAATGGGTTTTTTATCTATAAGAGACTGACTTGCCCTCGCCGTTTGCGTTGTTTAGCTTCACGGCAACTGAAGGGGGAATGATGGCTCAAGTCGCGATCCGCAATGTGGCCAAGGCGTTCGGAACCGTCAAGGTTCTGCACGATGTCAGCGTCGACATCGCCGACGGGCAGTTCGTGGTGCTGGTCGGGCCTTCCGGCTGCGGCAAGTCCACGCTGCTGAGGATGGTGGCCGGGCTGGAAACGGTCTCCGGCGGCACCATTGCCATCGGCGAGCGCGTCGTCAACCATCTGCCGCCGGCCAAGCGCGACATCGCCATGGTGTTCCAGAACTACGCGCTCTATCCGCACAAGACGGTCGAGCAGAACATGGCCTTTGCTCTCAAGCTGCGCAAAACCGACCCGGCGGTGGTCACTGAGCGGGTCAAGCGCGCCGCCGACATCCTCGACCTCAATCCCTACCTCAAGCGCTATCCGCGCCAGCTCTCTGGCGGCCAGCGCCAGCGCGTCGCCATGGGCCGCGCCATCGTGCGCAACCCGCAGGTGTTCCTCTTCGACGAGCCGCTCTCCAATCTCGACGCCAAGCTGCGTGTCCAGATGCGCACCGAGATCAAGGAACTGCACCAGCGGCTGAAGACCACCACCATCTACGTCACCCACGACCAGATCGAGGCCATGACCATGGCCGACAAGATCGTGGTGATGCGCGACGGTCGCATCGAACAGGTCGGCGCGCCGCTGGAATTATTCGACCGGCCAGCCAACCTGTTTGTCGCCGGCTTCATCGGCTCGCCCTCGATGAACCTGCTCAAGGGCGTCGTGCGCAAGGGCGACAAGCCCGTCGTCGAGATCGCCGGGACGCCGTTCCCGATTGCGGCGACCAGTGCCGTCGAGGATGGCCGTAATGTCGTCTACGGCGTGCGGCCCGAGCACCTCGAAATCCATCCCGATGGTGTTCCGGCGAAGATTTCGGTGGTCGAGCCGACCGGTTCCGAGACTTTGGTGTTCCTGCGCTTCGGCGAGGGCGAGATGGTGGCGCTGTTCCGTGAGCGCCACGACTTCAAGCCGGGCGACACACTGCACCTGAAACCGCGGCTCGACCAGGTGCATCTCTTCGACGCAGAGACCGGCAAGCGTCTCTGATTTCGCCCCAGCAAACTTCGCGAGGAATACCATGCTCAAAGGAATCAATCCGCTGCTCAATGCCGATGTGCTGCAGGCGCTGCGGGCGATGGGCCACGGTGACGATCTGATTATCGCCGACACCAATTTCCCGTCCGATTCGGTGGCGCGCCAGACCGTGCTTGGCCGGCTACTGCGCATCGATGCGTCGGCGGCCGACGTGGTCAAGGCGGTACTGTCGCTCTATCCGCTGGACACCTTCGTCGACGATGCCGCCGCGCGCATGGAGATCGTCGGCAAGCCGGACGACATTCCCGCCGTGCAGAAGGAAGTGCAAAAAGAGATCGATGCCGCCGAGGGCAAGGCCTGGCCGATGATCTCGGTCGAGCGCTACGCCTTCTACGAACGCGCCAAGAAGGCCTATTGCGTCATCCAGACCGGCGAGCGCCGCTTCTATGGCTGTTTTGCGTTCCGCAAGGGCGTCGTGCCACCGGATGCGGAGTAGCGGGATGCCGGCGAATCCGATCGTCATGAAGCCGGTTGTCATATTGGGCGTCTTCGTCGCCGATACGGCCTACCGCGCCGCCCGCCAGCCGCGCATGGGCGAGACGATCCTGGGCACGTCCTTCACGCTCGGCCCCGGCGGCAAGGGCTCGAACCAGGCGGTGGCGGCCGGCCGGCTCGGCGCCGACGTCACCTTCCTTACCCGCCTCGGCGTCGACCCCTTTGCCGATATGGCGAGACAGACCTGGTCGCACGCCGGCGTGAAGAGCGCCGTCATCGACACACCGGAAAGCTACACCGGTGCCGCCTATATCTTCATCGAGGAGACGAGCGGCAACAACGCGATCATCGTCAGTCCGGGTGCGGCGATGCTGATCTCGCCCGCCGATATCGAGGCAAATGCCGGCCTGATCCGCGCGGCCGGCGTTTTCGTCACCCAGCTCGAACAGCCGATCGAGGCGGCGCTGCGGGCGCTGGAGATCGCGCGCGGGGCAGGGGTGACCACCATCCTCAACCCGGCGCCCGCGGCCAGGCTTCCGGACCGCATCTACACGCTTTGCGACTATGTCACGCCGAACGAAACCGAGGCCGAGGAACTGACCGGCATCAAGGTGTCCTCGATCGACGACGCCCGCCGTGCCGCCGACAGCCTGCTTGAGAAGGGCGTTGGGGCAGTCATCGTGACGCTTGGCGAAAACGGTGCGCTGCTGCACACGGCCGATCGTTCCGAGCATGTCGCAGCGGTCGCCGCCGGCCCGGTGGTCGAGACCACAGGCGCGGGCGACGCCTTCAACGGCGGCCTGGCTGCCGCGCTGTCGAGGGGGATCGAACCTCTGGAAGCGGTGCGCTTCGCCTGCGCCGTCGCAGGCATCTCGGTGACGCGCCCGGGCACCGCGCCGTCCATGCCGACGCTGCAGGAGGTCGAGGCGCTGCTCGCCGAGGGGTGAGACCGTATGGATTACATCATGAACGACGACGGTTTTTGACAAATCAACGTCGACATTTCTCCGACACCAGGGGACGTGACCCCAAAGGAGAAATGGCGCGAGTGACGGGGCTCGAACCCGCGACCTCCGGCGTGACAGGCCGGCACTCTAACCAACTGAGCTACACCCGCGCATGGACGAGCACGTGTCAGCCGTGTTCGTCGTTGGGGCGGTGGATAAGGGGTAAGCCACCGGGTGTCAAGCGGACCCGGACAGCATAACAGCAAACAGCAGAAGGTTTTTTGACAAGCCGAACTTTGTTGCCGAAACCGGCTCCCGGCCAAGCCACTGGCCGCTCATTTGGCCTTGCGAAGCCGGTCCTAACTGCTTAAAGGTCCGGCCCGGAGCGGGCGATTAGCTCAGTTGGTAGAGCGCTTCGTTTACACCGAAGATGTCGGCGGTTCGAGCCCGTCATCGCCCACCATTTTCCTCGATGTGTTCAGTTTGGGCTACACCGCTCAAGCTGATCGCCAGGTGAGACGCATCCGATCACTGTGCTACTCGGACTTTGGTCTGATTCAAACTGTCTTTCCGCAGGGACTTAAGTCTGATCTGCTTGCCTCTCATGAGGGAAACGATTGCCGAAAGCTACAACTTGCAGTATCTCAATTGCGTATGGGCATGGGCGGGAGCGAAAATATTCCTGGATGGCTTGCGAGTCATCTTCCGGAGGATCCCGTGATCGCAGGAGATCTCGCGGATAAGATATCGAAGGAAGCTGAAAAAAACCGGCTTCCAGGCGATCGGGTTGTGAAGACAACCCGTAACGAAGAAGACACCTTCAAGAAAGAACAAGTCGAAGCTTATCCCGACGCCGCGGTTGCAGGAGTCTTTGCCAGCGGTTCATTCCTCGCCCTGTTGGTATTAGCCATTTATCTGCTTTATGTGCTCTCGATTGTGGCCGGGGGAACGGTCGCGGATGTTCCCCTGCCGCCCATACTGCACTAGTAGACGCTCCGCCAACACTCTGATTAGCCCGCACCGTGTTGGCCTGGCGCCTTCCAGAAGGTTCGGTTGGTGCGGCAAAGGTGTTCACGCGGAGGCACATGGTTGCTGCAGCACCGCAGCATTGTACTTCCATAATCCTCCCGGTCAGTGTCCATGCAGGTTGTGCGATTGCTTGCCGCGGCTCAGCGTGCAGCTTCTGCCCGATGAGCAAGCCGTTTTCCGATGTAAACGCAATGCATCGGCAGGTCCGGGTGCTGCAGCACCCGAAATCCGATCGTCCTATAAAACCTTAGCGCACCATCGTTCTCCGGCATGACTTCGAGGTGGATGCCGGTCGAGCCGCTCGCGGCAAGGCGCTGCTCGAGGAAGGCCATCGCGCGCCTGCCGATGCCTTTCCCGCGCGCTTGCGGCAACAGGTCGATATGGCCATGCGACGGGTAGGCCGCCAGCGCAGGCGGAACAGCGAAATCGGGGTGGTGGATCCGGTACCGCGCCCAGTCGCTGCCGCGCCAGCGCGAGTTGTCGGGTCCCGGGTCTACCACGCGCCGCTGCAGGTCCGGATACCAGTCTGATGCCAGGCTGGCATTGAAAGCGCCCGTATCGGCTGCGCCAAGCAGATAGCCGGCCGCACCTGTGGGGCTATCGATAATGAAGGCCAGATCGGGTTCGAGCACCTGGTAGGGAATAGTGTAGAGGAGGCCGAGCAGGTCCGGGTCGTCCTCGCGGCCGCTGGCATCCTTGCCGGCATCGCCGGTCTTGAGACAGATCATCGCAAGCGCTGCATGATCGGCGGTGGTCGCCCGGCGCAGGAAGAAACCGCCGCCGAAATCGAGGATCATGGCGGCAGCAGCCGGAAATCCTTGCCCTCGGGCAAAAGCTGCCCGCCGTCGACGATGATGGTCGTGCCCGTGATGTAGCTGGCGTCGTCCGAGGCCAGAAACAGGAAGGCGTTGGCCACGTCGCGCGGGCTGCCGAGCCGGCCGAGCGGAATGGCGTCTTCCATGTTCTTGATGAAGGCCGCACCGCGATGCTGCTCTATGCCTTCGGTGAGGATGTTGCCGGGCTCGACGCCGTTGACCGTAATGCCGTAGCCCGAGAATTCGAGCGCAGCCGAACGGATCAGCCCATTGATGCCGGCCTTGGTCGCTGAATAATGGCCGTGGCCGGGGCTGGTGACATGCGGGCCGGTGATCGAGGAGGTGAACAGCATGCGGCCAAAATGCTGTGCCTTCATTGGCACCAGTGAGGCGCGAGCAGCGATGAAGCTGCCGCGCAAGTTCACCGCCATGACCCGGTCCCAGTCGTCGGGACTGGTGTTTTCCAGCAATTGCCAGGGATAGATGCCGGCATTCTGCACCATGATGTCGAGTCGGCCGTGACGGTCGAGGGCCAGCGCCACGGCGGCTTGCGCATCGGCCATCTGCGAGATGTCGGTGCGGATGAAGGCGGCGCCGAGTTCGTTCGCGGTCGCTTGCCCCGCCTCGGCCTCGGTGTCGGCCAGGACCAGCTTCGCGCCCTCTTCGGCAAAACGCTGCGCGATGCCCTTGCCGATGCCACGTGCGCTGCCGACGATCAGCGCGACTTTGTCTTCCAGACGGCCGGTCATGCCAGCCTCTGGCGTATCGTCTGCTTGAACGCATCGAGCAGCACGGCGGCAAGCACCAGCAGGCCATGGATCACCTGGGTGAAGTTGGCCGGCAGGCCCATCAAATTGATCGCCGTGTTGATGGCCGAGAGCAGCAGCACGCCGGCATAGACGCCGGGCAAGGTGCCGACGCCGCCCTTCAGACTGACGCCGCCGATGACGACCGCGGCGAAGGCATTGAACAACAGGCCGACGCCGAGATTAGCTGTCGCGCCGGAGGTACGGATCGCCAGCAGCCAACCGGCAAGGCCGGCGATGGCGCCGGCGAGAACGAAGGCTATGACCAGGTTGCGGTTGACGCGGATGCCGGCGCGAAAGGTCGCCGTCTCGTTGCCGCCGATCATGACCAGGTGCCGGCCAAAGGGCGTCTTGGCCATGATCAGCGAGAACACCACGAAGCACGCAATGGCGATCCAGGCAGTCAGCGGCAGGCCACCCAGGCGCTGGATGGCGAACCAGCGGATTGCCGGCGCCAGATCCTGTGCCGAGCGGCCACCGGAAATAACCAGCACCAGGCCGCGCACCCAGATGTATGACGCCAGCGTGATGATGAAGGCGCTCATCTTCACCTTGACCACGAGGACGCCGTTGAAGGCGCCGATGAGGCCGCCGACGGCAAGCGCGATGAGCAGCGAAACCGGAACCATCAGCCATTGCGGCTGCAACTGGATGCCAAGGCCGATGCCCGACGAGCAGAACAGGATGCCGACCGCCATGGCGCTGAGCGCCGCGACCGATTCGACCGACAGGTCCATATGGCCGGCGATGATGACCAGCGCCAGGCCGATCGACATTACGCCGAGCACGCTCGACGCCTCGATGATGTTGGCGAAGATGCCGAGCTGAAAATAGTTCGGGATAAGGATGGAAAAGACCACCAGCACGAAGACCAGCATGAACCAGACAAGATTGTCGAGGATGAACTCGAGGGTTTGGCGCGTGCGGGGGTTCATCTCAGGATCCGGTTGGCGCCGACCCCGAAAAACCACTCGGTTTTCGGACTATCAGGCGGGGTTGAAAATTGCTGCAGCATTCCCGTGCGCGTCCGTTCGAACGCACCGGGGCTGCAGGGCTGGGCTCCGGGCCGGCATGGCCCGGAGCTTCTGGCGAGTTCGCTATTCGACCGGCTTTATGGTTTCGGTCGGCGGCTTCATGTTGCCCCAGAAGGCCGGGTTATCGACATTTTCCTTGGTGATCGCAGCGCCGGGGATCTTGATGTTCGGTCCCCACGCTTCCTTGGTCAGGGTTGATTTCAGGCCAAGCACATCATATTCGCCGGGCTTGATCTCCTGCTTGTTGACCACCTTGTCCATGAACATCGCGACCGCCGCGGCCTGGGCGTAGAGCGGCTGCTCGACTTCGACGTTGAGCCAGCCCTTGCGGATCAGGTCGAGGCCGACCGGAGCGCCGTTCGAGCTCATCAGCATGACGTCGCCCGGCTTCTTGCCGGCGGCCTCGAGCGAGGCGACGGCAGCGACCGAAAGATGCGCGGCATGGCTGAAGATCAGGTCGATGTCGGGGTTGGCGAGCATCTGGTCGGCAACGATGGTGCCGGCGTTGCTGGCCTCCCATTGCATGGCCGGCAGCGAGATGATCTTGACGTCCGGGAACGCCTTCATTTTCTCCTCGAAACCCTTCTGGATGTCGAGCGTGTAGGGATCGCCCGGATCGCCGAGCACCTGCAGGATCTTTCCCTTCACCGAGCCGTTCTTCGCGGTCAGGAGCTTTTGTGCCTGGTCGGCGGCGACGTAGCCGATCTCGACGGTTCCGGCCACCGAGGTGAAGTCGGACGGGGTCGAGGTGATCTGGCGGTCGAACTCGACGACCGGGATGCCGGCGGCACGGGCCGCCTCGATCGACGGTTTCAGCGCATTGAAATCGACGGCGGCAAGGATGATCGCCGCCGGCTTCAGCGCGATGACGTCGTTCATCTGCGATTGCTGAGCGTCGGTCTTGTTGTCGGCGTTCAACGTCTTCATCTCGTAGCCGACCTGCTTCAGGAACAGTTCCAGCGCGCTCACCGAGCCGGTCTGGAACTCATCGAGCAATGTCGGCACCATGTAGTAGATGGTGCCCTTGGACTGGGCGAATGCCGGCGTGAGCGTGGCAAAGGCCAGTGCCAGGATACCGAAGACGGAAAGAAGTATTTTCTTCATGTCGTTCGCTCCTCTTGCGCCGGACCCCTCATTTGTCCCTCAGTTCGCCGGTCCGGCACCGGCGAGCGTCTCTCCGGTGATCATGTTGATCACCGCGTCGGGACTTGTTTTGTTGCGTGCGACATCGCCCGCCACGACGCCTTGCCGGATCACCACGATCCGGTCGGCGACCTGGAAGGCCTGTTGCATGATATGGGTGATGATGACGACGCCGATGCCCTGGCTCGCCACCTGGCGGATCATGTCGAGGCCGCGCCGCGTCTGCTCGACGCCGAGTGCCGCGAACGGCTCGTCGAGAAGCACCAGCTTGCCGCCAAAATGCACGAACCGATTGAGCTCGATGGCCTGCCGCTGGCCGCCGGAAAGATGCTCGACATTGGTGCGAAGCGAGGGAATGCGGGTGCCGGCGCTGGCCAGCGCCTTTTGCACCACCTGCTCCATCGCGCGCTCGTCGAGCACCGGAATGCCGAGAACCTTCCTGGTGATCTCGCGGCCCATGAAGAAATTGGCGACCACGTCGACATTGGTGCAAAGCGACAGGTCCTGGTAGACCGTCTCGATCCCCGCGGCCTTGGCCTCGGCGGGAGATTTGGCCAGGAATTCCTTGCCTTCGAACAGCATGCGGCCGGAGGTCGGCTCGAGGCCGCCGGCAATGATCTTGACCAGCGTCGATTTGCCGGCGCCGTTGTCGCCCAGAAGCGCCACCACTTCGCCCTTGTCGATCGAAAAGCTGATGCCTTTCAGCGCTTCGATGGCGCCGTAATTCTTGGCGACGTTGTCGAGCACCAGCAGCGGTTCGCTCATGCCGCGATCCCCTTGTTATGCAAGAGATCTCGCCCGCGTTCGCGCTCGGCGGTGAAGATCTGGCCGAAGCGCGGCGAAAGCACCCCGGAAACGGCAAGCGCGGCGGCGCCGCGCAACACCGCATGCTGGCCGCCGCGCGCGACGCTGACGCGGGGCGTCGTGCGATCGCTTCGCGCCGAGACCGAATTGGGCAGGTGCGCGGCCGCGCCGGCAAGCCTTTCGAGCAGCTCGGTGGACGCCAGCCCGCCGAGGATGATGGTTTCGGGATCGAACAGGTTTTCGATGATGGTGACGGCGTTGCGGAAGATCGGTGCAATCTCGCTCACCCACTCGGCGTCGGCGATGTTGCGGCGCCGCAGCGCCTCGAGCGAGAGATACCGTTCGAGGCAGCCGCGATTGCCGCACGGGCAGGGCTCCCCGCCCGGCACTGCGGGAATGTGGCCGATTTCACCGGCGTTTCCCCAGGCGCCGCGCAATGCCGCCCCGTCATGCACCATGACGCCGCCGAGACCGACGCCGAAATAAAGATAGTAATACTCGGAATACGCCGTTCCGAGGCCGTAGAGGCGCTCGCCGATAGCAGCCGCCGCCATATCGGTTTCGAAAAAGGCCGGCAGTCCGGTCGAGGCGGCCAGCCGCTCGCGCAGCGCCACATCCTTCCAGCCGGTCATGGTGGTCGGGCCGACAAAGCTCATGGACTCCACGCCGAACGGTCCGGGCAGCGCCATGCCGATGCCGAGAACGCGGCCACCGGGCCGCAATGCCGTCAACTCGAGCACCATGGCGCCGATCAGCTCGAAAGCGTGGTCGGGCGTTGCATTTGGGGCTTCGCGGTAGGTGCTCTCGATAACATCGCCGCTTAGGTTGATCAGGGCGGCATTGATGCCCAGCGGGGTGACGTGGATGCCGACGGCATAGCCGCCTTCCGGATTGATGCGCAGCGTTGCCGGTGGCAGGCCGCGCCCCTTGGGCTCTTCGCGCAGCGACAACACGTAACCGTGCTCTTCCAGCTCGCGAACGATGGTAGACACCGTCTGCACGGTGAGTCCGACCCGCCTGGCAATATCGCCGCGAGCGATTGGCCCGTGAAGGCGGATGGATTCGAGCACGATGCGCCGGTTATACGGCCGCCCGAACTCCTGATTGGTCCCGCGCAATGCCATGTCTGGCGCCCTCTCGAGAGAGCAGAGGTTCGCACCGAACATTTATTCAGTCAAATGGAATTCAAAAATAATTCGCCTGCGGCCAAGGTCCTTCTAACGCCGGCGAATTCGCGCCCGCCGACGAATGGGCCAACTCTGGCAATTTTCCAGTATGAAGCGCCACCAGCTGGACGGGACGCCAGGCATGACCTTTGACCGGCATTCCGATCAGCGCCCTGAAGCCCATTTCGGAACCCGGCTGTGAGCCGGCCAGGGATCGGAGTTCGTTGCGCCTTTCCGTTGCGGGGAGCATGCTTCCTCTCGCCGGTCTGCGGGAGGAGATGCGATGCCGAAGCTGACCCTCGACGGGATTGATCTCGGCTATGAGGTGCGGGGCGACGGGCCGCCGGTTCTGTTCGTCCACGGCAGCGTCACGAACGGCATGATGACATGGTCCGCGCAGCTACCGCTTGCGGAGCGCTGGAAGCTGGTTGTGGTCGACCGGCCCGGATACGGATCAAGTTCCCCTGCCGAACGCGAGGATTTCGTCGTCGACGCCAGACTGGTTGCCGGATTCCTCGATCGGACGCATGACCTCTGGGACGAAAGCCGCGTCCATCTGGTCGGGCATTCCTATGGCGGCGTCATCTCTCTTCTTGCAGCAGCGATGCGCCCGCGAGCAATCCGTTCGCTCACGGTGATCGAGCCGCCGGCCTTTGACCTTGCGCGCGGGGATGTTGCCGTCAATGAACTCGTGACGCGCCTGAAGGCCCACTGGCAAAGCGGACCTCGCGACGATCCCGCGCTTTTCTTGCGCCAATTCCTCCATCTGGTCGGCTCGGCGACACAATTGCCAGACCCGCTGCCGCCCCCGCTCGCGCAAGGCGCGGCCATGCTCGTCGTCGAACGCGGGCCATGGGAGGCCGAAATTCCGCTTCGGCAACTTGCCGATGCGCCGTTCCCGAAACTGGTGGTATCCGGCGGGCACAGCGCAGCATTCGACGCCGTCTGCGACGTGCTCGAAAACGTGCTTGGTGCCGATCGTGCCGTGATCGCCGGCGCGGGGCACAGCGTTCAGCAGACCGGTGAGCCGTTCAACCGGCGGCTCGGCGCGTTCATGGCTGCTGCTGAGGGCTGAAAGCGATCTATCTCTGATATTGCCTGGCGGGCGGTTGGCGCGCGACAGGCTTCACGCCGAATGAATCGCCGGCTCTACAGATACCGCTCGACCTTCTTGCCGACGGTCAGGAACCGCAGCGGATCGATCGCCTCGCCATTGTGGCGGACCTCGTAGTGCAGGTGCGGGCCGGTCGAGCGGCCGCTGTTGCCGGTCTTGCCGATGACGTCTCCGGCATCGAGCTTCTGGCCGACGGCGACGTCGATTTCGCTGAGATGCCCGTAACGCGTTACAAAACCGTTGCCGTGGTCGACCTCGATCATGCGGCCGTAGCCGCCGTTCCAGCCGGCCTTGACGACGACGCCGCCTCCCGTGACCTTGGCCGGCACACCGACCGGCGCCCTGAAATCCATGCCGGAATGCAAGGCGGCCGTGCCGAGGATGGGGTCGGTGCGCACGCCGAACGGGCTGGTGACGCTGCGGCCGGGGGCGGGGTTGGCGAGCGGCAGCCGGCGCGCTTCCTTTTTAAGATGATCCAGCGCGTCAAGAGCCTCGTCCAACTCCTTGACCTTGCTGTCGAAGACCAACGAGCTGTCGAGTGGTATCAGCGGGCCGCCGACGTCGCTCTTTTCGAATTCGCTGTCGACGGGCAGGCCGGCGGCCTCGAGCGCCTGCGAAATCGCGTCGGCGCTTTTGTAGGCATTGTCGGCAAGTGTGGCGATGCGGGTGAGCTGCTGGCTCTCGATGGCCTTCAGCGAGTTGTTGATCGAAACGAAGAGCTTGTCTGCCCGGTCGGCCGCGCTTTCGCTCGGCAGCGGATCGGCGCGGGTCGACCACAGCGAGAACGGCCTGGTGTCGTCAACGCCCACAGCAGCGGCAAGGGGGGCGGCAAGGCTGGCGACGGAATAGGCCGTCGGCTGGATGCTGCCGGTCGCGTCGGCATGTTCGTCCGGCTTTGCCGCCGGCACCGGCGGCGTTGCGACCTCGTTTTCGGCTCGTTCGAGGATCGGGCCGAGGCGGCCGTGACGCAGGCTGAGCTGGCTCTGCCGCTCCAGCAGCTCGCTGACCTTGGTTTCCATCAGCTGCTGATCGAGTAGCTGGCGGCTGGTGATGCGGTCGACCTGGCTGCGCAGTGCCGAGATGCGGTCTTCGTAGGCCTGCTGCATGCGCGCCTGCCGCGCCGTCGTGGCGCCGATCAGATCGTCGCGCAGCACCAGATAGGAGGTCGCCAGCAGGTAGCCGATGACGACCGCCGCCAGCGCCGAGCCGCAAAATGCCGCAAGCCACGGGCGTATGGTGAAATGCCTTATCTGGTCGCCCCGGGCGATGATGACCGTGTGGGGCTCTCTGCGTCTGCCGAAGACCGCTGACTGACTGGCTACGTTCACGGGACCAAGCTTTCGTTACGACACCAACGACGAGCCTGATTACACATTATTAGGGTTAACAAAGTTTTGCCGGATCGAACGACAGGCAAAGGTCTTCGCGCAAAACGGGTATCGAATTACAGCGGCCTGGCGCAGCTCTCAAAAGGGCGCGAACCGCCTCCAGCACTTCTTCGGCGTGCCCCCTGACGCGGACGTTGCGCCAGATCCTGGCGATGCGTCCGTCGCGGCCAATCAGGAACGTGGCCCGCTCGACGCCCATATAGGTGCGACCGTAGAGCTTCTTTTCCACCCACAAACGGTAAGCTTCGATCACTTTGCGCTCTTCGTCGGCGACGAGGTCGACGCTCAGATCGTATTTCGCCTTGAATTTGTCGTGTTTCTTGACGCTGTCCGGCGAGAGCCCGATGACGACGGCGCCGGCCTTCTCGAACTCCGGCTTCAACTGCGAAAAGCCGATCGCCTCGTTGGTGCAGCTTGTGGTGTCGTCCTGTGGGTAGAAATAGAGTACGATGGGTTTTCCCAGCAATGCGGCGAGGCTGAGTGAACCGCCGCCGTCGCGCGGAAGATCGAACTGCGGCGCAACATCGCCCACGTCGAGGTCAGCCATACCGATGCCCTTGTTTGAAGTTACGCGCCAGGCTGCATCGATATAATGTCGAGCGGGGATTCGTCCACGATCGAATTCGTTTCAACGGAAGATTGCGTGGATCAGGAGCTACCGCAGCACGAGAAGATCAGGTTCAGGCGTGACGAGATCACCGACCTGGGAACCTTTCCGTCCGCGTGCCGCGTCCCGCCGCTCGGCCAGGCGTCGATCGGTCGCGGCGTCCGTTTGATGGCGCGGCTGTTTGCCGGCCTTGTCGCCCTTGTGCTGCTGGCTGGCGCCGGCGTCTACGCGATCGGCGTGTCCGGCTTCGGCTCGGAGCGGCTTCGCGCGGAAGCCGAAACGGCAATCGAGAGATTGGCCGGCTTCGATGTCGACGTTGCCGTCGGGCCGGCCCGGCTGACGCTTGACGGGTCGAGCTTCATTGCGCTGCAGGTCAGCGACGTCAGCCTCAAGACCGCCGACGGAAAACCAATGGCCGATGCCGGCCGGGTCCGCTTCGGCATCCGGCTGATCCCGTTGCTTTCGGGCGAGGTACGGCTGACCAGCGCCCGGATTTCCGACGCGCACATCGTCATGGCGGCAATGCCGTCCGGCGGCGACTGGACGGCCGAGCTGCGCAACCAGGACGGCCTCATCGATCCGGAAAAACTTTCCGCCGCCGTCTTCGCCAACCTCAACCGCGCGCTCGACGCGGTGCGCGAGGATTCGATGCGCCAGATCGATCTGCGCAACGTCGAGCTGGCACTGCCCGAGACCGGATCGGTCAAGTCGGTCACCATCGCCGACGCCTCCGTCTCGCAGTCGGGACCGGGAAGCATGGAGTTTTCATCCGACGCGGATGTCGACGGCAGGGCGCTTACCATCGCCGCTTCCGCCACCCGCGATCCGGCGACGCGACGCATCACCACGCTGGACGCCAGCATCCAGGCAGCGGACGCCGACACTGCGACAGGTGGCAAATTGGGTGCGATCGCCTTGAAGCTGGCGGGGTCGGAAGGGACCGGCGACAACGGTTCGCGGCTGACCGCTGCCCTGTCACTGACCGGATCGGTCCTCGATCTCGGTTCGCGCGGCCTGCTTCCGGCCGACATCGATCTCGATGCAACACTCGTCGCCGGGTCGAACAAAATCCAGGTCGACAGTTTGCTGGTGAAAACCGGCCGCTCGACCTTCGATTTCGCCGGTTCGATCGGGCCGAAGCCGGCTACCGGCGCAGCGGGCGAGGAGCCATCCTATCGTTACGACCTGACCAGCGACGGTTCGACCCTGGCGCCTTCGGATTCGCCGGAGCCGGCGCTCAGCTTCATTGCCCGTATTGCCGGCGTCTACCAGCCGACGAGCCAAAAACTGGTCGCCGAGCAGATCGGCGTCCGGTCCGGACCGGGCAGCGAAGTGCTGGGCACGGCTTCGGTTTCATTCGTCGCCAACCAGGCGCCGGGCATATCGGTGGCGCTCAATGTCCACGACATGCCGGTCTCGCACGTCAAGCAATTATGGCCCTGGTTTTCGGCGCGCAATGCCAGGCTGTGGGTGCTCAAGAACCTGTTCGGCGGCCGCGTCGTCGATGGCAGCCTGCAGTTCCAGGTCGTGCCCGGACGGCTCGGCAACGGCGTGCCGCTTTCGGCCGATGAAGTGTTCGGCCGATTCCAGGTCGAAGGATCGCGCTTCGACACGGCCGGTCGCATTCCGCCGATCCGCGATGCCGTCGGCGTCGTCGGCTTCCACGGCAATGACGTCGACGTCGCGCTGTCGTCGGGCAGCGTCTATATGCCGAGCGGCCGCACGGTGGCGGCGAGCAACGGCACGCTCACCGTCAAGGCGGCGAACCATCCGCC
Organism: Mesorhizobium sp. M0898; assembly: GCF_040319695.1. Lineage (NCBI taxonomy): Bacteria > Pseudomonadati > Pseudomonadota > Alphaproteobacteria > Hyphomicrobiales > Phyllobacteriaceae > Mesorhizobium > Mesorhizobium sp. M0898. The sequence goes on from NZ_JAMYOE010000013.1 coordinate 122,630, forward strand.
GGTGATCGGCGCGCTCGACATCGATGTCGCCGGCGAGGCGCCGGCAATCGCCGAGCTGGCATCCTTTGACCCGATCAACGCCATGCGCCATGTCGGCCTACTGCCGGACGACCTGTCCGGCACGGTGACCGGCCACGTCAAGGCCGATATTCCGCTGCAGTCCGGTGTCGACTCTTCCAAACTCGATTGGCTGGTGGCGCTCGACTACAAGGACCTGTCGCTGGGCAAGCCGTTCGAGGGCCAGACGGTCAGCCATGCCGACGGCTCGATCACGGTCGCGCCCGACCGGGCGGTGATCTCGGCCAAGGCGCTGCTCAACGGCATTCCGGCCGAGCTCGACCTGATCGAGCCGCTCAGGGATGGCGGCCCGCCACGCAGTCGTAAAGTGGCGCTGGTGCTCGACGACAAGACGCGCGCCACCGCCATGCCTGGCCTGTCGACGTTGCTTTCCGGAACCATCAAGGTGGCGATCGACAAGAGCGGTAGCGGCAACCAGAACGTGTCGGCCGACCTGACCAATGCCAGGCTGGACATTCCCTGGGCCGGCTGGAGCAAGGGGCCCGGCATTCCCGCCAAGGTCGTCTTCGCCATGGCGAAGACCGGCGACACCACGACGCTCTCCAATTTCGAACTCGATGGCAAGACCTTTTCCATCGACGGCAGCGCCGTGCTGGTCAACGGCGCCTTGTCCTCGGCCCGATTCAGCAAGGTCACGTTGAACAGGGGCGACGACGTCGCCGTCTCGGTGAAGCGGTCGGGCAAGGCCTATGCGGTCGAGGTCAGCGGCAGCGCGCTGGACGCACGCTCGCTGATCAAGCAATTCACGTCCGATGTCGACACCGCCACCAAGACCACTGGCGTCGATGCGATCTCGGTCAGCGCCGACGTCAGCTCCCTGACCGGCTTCCACGACGAGGTGCTGTCGAATCTGAAGCTCGACTACAGCGCCGCAGGCTCCCGGGTGAACGGGCTCAAGGTGAGCGCCACGGCAAGTTCGGGAGCCGCCATCACCATCAGCAACACGGCCGGCGGCGGCCTGCGCACGCTCAACATGAAGTCGGCCGACGCCGGCGCCATACTGCGCTTCCTCAATATCTACGAGCATATGGAAGGCGGCTCGATCACGCTGGCGCTCACCGGGGCCGGCGACGGTCCGATGAAAGGCCAGGTCGACGCCAAGAACTTCTTTATCGTCAACGAGCCGAAGCTCGCCTCGATCGTGTCGACGACGCCGGCCGGCGACAACCGCAGCCTCAACGAGGCGGTCAAAGGCAATCTCGACACGTCGAGGGTGAAGTTCGAGCGCGGTTTCAGCGAGATCGATAAGGGCAGCGGCTATCTCAAGCTGCGCAACGGCGTGCTGCGCGGCTCGCGCATCGGCACCACCTTCCAGGGCACGCTCTACGACCAGAACAACAATATGGACATGACCGGCACGTTCATGCCGGCCTACGGCGTAAACCGCATCTTCGGCGAACTGCCGCTGATCGGCGCACTGCTCGGCAACGGCCGCGACCGCGGCCTGATCGGCGTCACCTACAGGCTCAAGGGCAACGCCAACAAGCCGAACCTGGAGGTCAATCCGCTATCGGTGATAGCGCCCGGGATTTTCAGGTCGATCTTCGAGTATCGGTGAGGTCAAAACCCAATTACCTCGAGCGACCGAGTTTTGATCTTAAGCGGCCGCTCGTCCGCCCCGCGAATTCACGCCCATGATCCAAAGGCGACTGACGTCCGCCCGGGCCTAAATGGCCGCTTTGCGCCTAATGCACGAACCCGCTTCGCGGGAGGGGCGCCTCGTTCTGAGATGGCGCGACTGCCATTTTGACTTGAGCGGGTAGAGGGGTCGATCTGACCATGGAGTTCCCTTCAACGAGAGGAACTCGCCATGGCTACCCTGTCGACCGATGCACCAATCTCTCCGCTTCGCCAGCGCATGCAGCACGACATGCTCATGCGTGGCCTGGGCTCCCATACCCAGCAAGACTACGTTCGTCACGTCCGGCGCTTCGCTGTGTTCCTTGGCCGCTCGCCCGACACTGCGAGGGCTGAGGACATCCGTCGATTCCAGCTGCATCAGCATGAGAGCGGCGTCGGCCCTGCGACGATCAATGGCGCGGTCTCGGCACTGCGGTTCCTGTTCCTGGTGACGCTGAAGCGGCGGGATCTGGCACGTGTGCTGGTGATCATGCGCCATCCACGCAAGCTGCCGGACGTGCTGAGCGTGGAGGAAGCGGCGCGGCTGCTCGAAGCAGCACCTGGCATCAAGTACAAGGCCGCGCTCGGTGTCGCCTATGGCGCGGGTCTGCGCGTATCGGAGGTCGCGCACCTCAAGGTCGATGATATCGACAGCACACGCATGCTGATCCGCGTCGAACAGGGCAAAGGACGCAAGGTTCGCAACGCCATGCTCTCGCCGCAACTCTTGGAACTGCTGCGGGTGTGGTGGCGCGAAG